>JBFJKG010000154.1:0-5428 GCA_041635075.1 Solimonas sp. | reverse complement strand
TTCGGTGATGAAGCCCTTGACGATCGGCGTCAGCAGCGCCATCAGGTCGCCGGCTTCCTTGCGCACCTTCTCATCCGGATGGTGGTGTTCCTTGTCCAGCATCAGGCCGGACCAGTAGGTGAACGCGCGCGCGCCTTCGACGTGCGCTTTCTGGGTCAGCAGCATGCGGCGCACGTCGGGGTGCACGATGATCGGGTCGGCCGGCTTGTCCGGCGCCTTCTTGCCGGAAAGCGAGCGCATCTGCAGACGATCCTTGGCATAGGCCAGAGAGTTCTGATACGCCACTTCCGCGAGGCCCAGTGACTGCATGCCGACGCCGAGACGCGCGCCATTCATCATCACGAACATGGCGTTGAGGCCCTTGTTCGGCTCGCCCACGAGCCAGCCGCTGGCGCCGTCCAGGTTCATCACGCAGGTGGCATTGCCGTGGATGCCCATCTTGTGCTCGATCGCGCCGCACTTGATGCCGTTGCGTGCGCCTATGGAGCCGTCCGCTTTGGGAATGAACTTTGGCACCACGAACAGCGAAATGCCCTTGGTTCCGGCGGGCGCGTCCGGCAGGCGGGCCAGCACCAGGTGAATGATGTTTTCGGCCAGGTCATGTTCACCTGCGGAGATGAAGATCTTCTGCCCGCTGAGCGCGTAAGAGCCATCGCCGTTGGGCTCGGCCTTGGTACGCAGCAGGCCGAGATCGGTGCCGCAGTGCGATTCGGTGAGGCACATGGTGCCGGTCCAGTGACCGGAGACGATCTTCGGAAGGTAGGTCTGCTTCAGTTCCGGGGTGCCGTGCACGCGCAGCGCGGCGTAGGCGCCATGCGTGAGGCCCGGGTACATGGTCCAGGCCTGGTTGGCGCTGTTGAGCATTTCGTACAGCACGTTGTTGACCACTTCCGGCAGGCCCTGGCCGCCGAATTCGGGATCACAGGCCAGCGCCGGCCAGCCTGCTTCCACGTACTGGGCGTAGGCTTCCTTGAAGCCCTTGGGTGCCTTGACATCACCGCTCGCCTGATCGTGATGGCAGCCTTCCTGATCGCCGGACTGATTCAGCGGAAAGGTGACGTTCTGGGTGAATTTGGCCGCTTCATCGGCAATCGAGTTGATGGTGTCGGCGTCCAGCTCGGCATGCGCGGGCAGCGCCTTGAGTTCGGATTCAACATTCAGCAACTCATGCAAAACGAACTGCATGTCACGCAGCGGGGCACTGTATTGACCCATGGGATTCTCCAATAGCTCTAAAACAGGGGGTGCGCCCCGAGACCCGCAGGCGCGCTCAATTTGGCGGCCCGTACTGTACCGTATGTTGCAGCGCAAAAACCACCATCGGTCAGGTGGCGGTGGGCGTCTGGCGGACCGAAGCGGCCTAGGCTGGAGCCGGCAGCCACTCGGGCTTCTGGGCGGCGGGTTCCAACAGCTCCAGCAGGGCCTGCGGGGAGAGCGCGGGGTGAAATAGCCAGCCCTGTGCGTACTCGACGCCGAGGCGCTTGAGTACCGCGAGCTTGCGCGGTTCGTCGACAAACTCGGCCACGGTCTTCTTGCCGGTGGCTTTGGCCACCTGGTGGATGGCACGCACGATTTCCTGAGATACCGGGTTGTCGGCAACGTCGCGCAGGAAGCGTCCGTCAATCTTCACTTCGCTCACCGGCAAGCTTTGCAGATAAGCGAAGGAGCATAGGCCGGACCCGAAGTCGTCGAGGCTGAAGCGGCAGCCGATGCCATTGAAGTCTTCCACCAGCGCCGCCGCAATCTCCAGATGATCGATAGCCGCGGTCTCGGTGATCTCAAAGCCGAGCTTGCCCGCCGGCAGATGCTGACTGCGGACTTCGTCGTATAGCCAGTCCATGAAGTGGCCATCCGCGATCGAGCGTGCCGACAGGTTCAGGGTGACACCGTCCAGTTGCTGCAGCAGTTGCGGGTACTGGTTCACGCAGCTCAGCAGGCTTTCCACCGCGTAGCGGTCCAGTTCGGTGGACAATCCGAAGTATTCAAGGGTTTCTATGGCGCCCCCGGCCAGCGGCATCCAATGGCCATCCTGCCGCATCCGCATCAAGAATTCGGCTTTGGCCAAACGGGGCTGAGCGCCGGTGATATCCATGACCGGCTGAGGGTGCAGTTCCAGGCGACCTTCATCACGCAGGCGGCGAAAATGCAGGACATGGCTGGCGCTCACCATCGAGTAGGCGTTGTTCTTGAGTCGTGAGGCCTGCGGCACGATCTGGTTCAGGCCGCGCTGCTTTGCGGCCTGGCACGCCTCCCCGGCCTCGCGGATATGGCTAGGCCAGTCGGGGCTGTCGGTTTGAATGACCACCAAGCCGATGGATACGGCGATCCGGTTTTGACCAAGGACTGAAGGGTAGGTCACCTCGGTCAGCGCCGAGCGCAGTTGGGTTGCCTCCTCGATCGCCATTTCGCCGGTGTCGATCATTTTTACGGCTACGAACTCGTTGCTCCACAGGCGGTCGGCGTGGCCACCGTCACCGGCCCAGTCCTTCAGCCGCTGTAGCGTCTGGCGGATGACGCCGTCGCCTGCGTCCGCCTCGCCCAGCCGGTTGATGCTGCGCATATGTCGCAGATCCACGTAGACCAGCATCGCGCGCGGGTAGGGGCGCCACGCATTCAGTCGGCTAAGTAGTCGTCCCAGATTGGACACGGGCATGGCGGGGCTGCATGGCAGAGTAGGCACGTCCCTTATCGGCTGGGCCTGAGCGATCTTGAGGTGTGCCTGAGCATGTGCTCAGATGCGGCTCTGAAGGCGGGCAGGATGCCCGCGGCTGCGGGGGCGGGGATGACAGCGGCGGATCTGGCGCGATATCTATCAAAGCATGACCTGGTCACGACATTGGACCTGATAGACGCTGCACTGGAGACGCGAACGCAGGACCAGTTCCGGCAACTGATGGTGCTGACCAGCGGCCTGATTCCGATCGAGCACTCGCACGCCAGCGTCGCCGATCTTGATGAGAACCGCGCCATCACCCGTACCCGGCATCAGGTCAACGTCAACTTCCCGGAAGGCTGGCTGCATACCTATCGGCAGCTACGTCTGGTGGAAGAGGATCCGGTGGCCAAGCTGCTGTTTGCCCACGACAAGCCGCTGATCTGGGGACAGATCAGGCAAGCGCATCGAGAGCCGGCGGATCGCAGGTTCTATGGCCGCGCCGCCGAATTCGGCCTGCGCGATGGCTTTTCTTTCGGTGCCCGCTTCGTGCGGTCAAACTCGGCCAGCTTTTTCTCCTGCGCTGGCCAGGGCCTGACCAGTGATCGGCGGCACGTGACGATCATTCAGTATCTGGTGCCGCACCTGCACGCGGCGCTGGCCAAGGTCCATCTGGGGCTGCTGAAGGAGCAACCGTTGCTGACGCCGCGCGAGGTGGAAGTCTTGAACTGGGCCAAGTTCGGCAAGACCAACTGGGATATCTCGGTGCAGATCGGTGTCAGCGAGCGCGCCGTGAAGTACCACCTGCAGAACGCGATGATCAAGCTCAGTGCCAGCAACCGATCGCAGGCGGTGGCCGTGGCGCTTTCCCAAGGCCTGATCGACTGGGGTTGAGGCCGAGGCCTGCTGTGCCCGGCCTCTAGCGCACTTCTGGTGATTGCACACCTGTCCAAACGGACAGGGTCGCCGCCCGCATATATCTGCTCAGCTAGCGACCCGTGGATGGACGCAGGAGCAACGCGGGATGAATCAATTTCAGCGGCTGGTGGAGCAGACGGCTGCCGACTACGACGTACATATTGTCGGCAACCCGTTATTGATGCAGCTGTCGCAGGGGGAGGTGACCCAGGATCATTACGTCGCCTACCTGATCGAGACCTTTCATCTGGTTCGACACACGTCGCGATGCTTGGCGTTGGCGGCGGCCCGCCTGGGGGATGAGCGTCGCGGTCTGCGGGCCTGGTTCCTCGAACAGGCAGGCGATGAGCACGGACACGAGCTGTTCTGCCTCAATGACCTGCGGCAACTAGGCATACGGGCAGAAGCTGCGCTGGCGGCGCTGCCCGGCGCCGGCGCGTGGGGATTGGTGGCGCAGAACTACTACATGGCGACGTACGGGAATCCGGTTGGCCTGCTCGGCGTTGCCACCGCGACCGAGGGCATGGGAGCCACCCTCGCCGGACGCATGGCCCAGGTTCTGGAACAGAGCTATGGCATCCCGCATGTCGCGTTGACCTTCCTGCGCTCACATGCGGGCTTTGACCAGCGCCATCTCAAGGAAGCACAGCGAGCGGTCAACGAACAGCTCGTGGACGATGCAGATTTCGCGCTGGTCGTGCACGCACGTCGCATGACCTACCGCTACTACGGGCAGCTCTTTCAGGATGCCTGTCGCGCGGCGACCGCCAACGCCGAGCGGGTGCGGACAGACCTGTCGCAGCCGGTCCCTGCCTGATGGATGGGGCTGCGCTGCCGGGGACCGATGCCGGGCTGGATCGCTACCGGCCCGACGCCTACGAAGTGCAGGAACTCGCGCCCGCGGCGGATGTGGCGCCGTATCTTGAATTGCTGGCGGCCGTCTATGAGCCGCTTGGATTCATGACGGACAAGGTGTTGCCTGCGGAGCGCTCCCGCTGCTTCGTTGTGCGCTATCGAGGGCAGGTCGTTGCGATTTTTCGGCTGACTGAGGTCACTCGCACCGACAGCCCGTTTCATCGCTGGTTGCCAGCCGAACTGAGGCAGGCGGGTGCACGATGGATAGAGGTCAACAATGTCGTGATTGGCGCAGACTTCAGGGCCACGGCTTTGCTGGGCGTTGTGCTCTATCGCTGTGCCTGCATTGCTCGCGAAGGAGGGTATGCGGCGGTGGTGGGGATTACGCGCTGGCAAACCCTGCGGTTCTTTGTCGATTTCGGTGTGGTGCCGGTGGATCATCCGCCGCTGCACCTGCTGGGGCGCCCTGATCTCAAGGACTTCATCATCTACTACAACACCGGTGAGGCCGAAGCCATCACCTATCTGCATCTGCGCGCGCATCGCTGGTTTCATCAGCAGTATGTGATGCGCAGGATTCAGTTGCGGTGTCGCGAGCAGACGCCCATCGAGCTGACGCCGTTGGGTGTGCCCCCGGTACCGATAGCGGCGGCGCGGCTCCGATGCTCGCTCTGATCTACCCGTTGTTACTGCTGGCATTGCTCGAAAGCTGGGGAGCTGCCGCTGGCTGGTGGCTGGTGGCATTCAATATCGTGCTGGTGCCGGTGCTGGACGAGGTCATCAAATACCTGCGGCCGCGCTGGAGTCCGTCGCCGCGGGCATCCCGCCTGCTATTCGCACGGCCCTGGTTCTGGGTCTATGCCACGCTGCAGGGCACGGTGCTGGTGTACGCGCTCAACTTGGTGGCCGTTCAGTCGTTGACCCTGTTCGCCTATATGGGGCTGGTGTCCGGGGTGGGGCTAATGAGCGGGACAGCAGGCCTCACGGCTGCGCATGAGCTGA
>JBFJKG010000153.1:0-5473 GCA_041635075.1 Solimonas sp. | reverse complement strand
CTGGTCGCAACCGACAGCCTCGTAGATCGTGAATCCGGGGGTATTCAATTCTTCCTCGGTGAACCCCTGCTTCAGCAGTTCCGCGCGTGGAATGTCGGCAGGGCGCTTGCAGAACTTGCACAACTTGCGCGCCAGGCGCTGAGCAATGATCAGCGTCAGCGTCGAGGCAATGTTGTACGAAGGCACGCCCATGTTCATCAGGCGCACGATGGTCTGCGGTGCGTCGTTGGTGTGCAGGGTGGACAGCACCAAGTGACCGGTCTGCGCGGCCTTGATCGCGATTTCCGCCGTCTCCAGATCGCGGATTTCGCCGACCATGATGACGTCCGGATCCTGTCGCAAGAAGGCCTTGAGAGCCGCCGCGAAGGTCAGGCCCACCTTCGGGTTGACGTTGACCTGATTGATGCCGGGCAGATTGATTTCCGCCGGGTCCTCGGCCGTCGAGATATTGATGTCTTCGGTATTGAGTATGTTCAAGCCGGTGTACAGCGACACCGTCTTGCCCGAGCCGGTGGGGCCCGTCACCAGAATCATGCCCTGAGGCTTTTCCAGTGACCGCAGATAGGCCTCCTTCTGCTCCGGTTCATACCCTAGGGCCTCGATGCCGAGCTGCGCGCTGGAGGGGTCGAGGATACGGCAGCAGATCTTTTCGCCGAACAGCGTGGGGCAGGTGCTGACGCGGAAATCGATTGCCTTGGTCTTCGACAGGTACAGCTTGATGCGTCCGTCCTGCGGGACGCGGCGCTCGGCCAGATCCAGCCGTGCCATGACCTTGACGCGCGCAGCCAGACGGCCGGCCTGTGCCACCGGCGGGGTGGCGGCGTTCTTCAGTTCGCCGTCGCGGCGGTAGCGGATGCGGTAGCTCTTCTCGTACGGCTCGAAGTGGACGTCCGAAGCGCCGAGATTGATGGCATCCACCAGGATCTTGTTGATGTAGCGGATGATCGGCGCATCTTCGACATCGCCCTTGCTGACATCATGGCCCTGTTGTTCGGCCTCACCGCCGTCAACTTCAAGGCCTTCGAGGTCGGAATCGCCCAGATTCATTTCCTGGGAGGACTGTGCCTGAATCGAGGCGTCGATCGCCTTGACCAGCTTGTCCTCTTCCACCAGGACCGCCTCGGTCTGACTGCCGGTGGCGAACTTGATCTCGTCCATCGCCGCGACATTGGTCGGGTCCGAGACCGCCACGTAAGTCTTCTTGCCACGCTTGAAGATCGGCAGGGCATGGGCCTTGCGCATGATCTTCTCGGTAACTTCGCCGATTGCAGCGGCGTCAATTTCAACCGCCGACAAGTCCATCAGCGGCACGCCAAACTCGATGCTCGCGGCCTCGGCAATGCGCGCAGGGCTGGCCGCCTTGCCGGCCACCAGCACGGTCACAAACGGCTCGCCGCTTTTCAGCGCCTTGGCCTGAAAATCACGGGCGGCCTGCTCGGTAATCACACCGTCGGCCACCAGCCGCCGGGCCAGCCCCCCCAGAAAGATATTGCCCGACTGTGCTTGCGGATTGATCGCCATGGCCCCGGAGGTCCTTATGCTTGAATATGCCGCAATATAGAGCGTCCCAGATCGCAGGCAAACCCCCAAAACGCTGACCGGGGGCGGTGTCGGGCGGAGAACGCGGCTGAGTCGTGCACAATACCGACCAAATCCTGCAAGTCACCCGGGCGAAGTGCCATTGAACCGAATCAGCATCATCCTGCCGGCCAAGAATGAAGCCGAGTCCCTGGAATCCCTGCTACCGCGCCTTAAGCAGGCCCAGCCGCAGGCGGAAATCATCGTGGTCAATGACGGCTCCACCGACAACACGGTGGCGCTGTGCCTAGCCCACGGCGTTACCTGCCTGAGTTCGCCGTACTCGATGGGCAACGGTGCTGCCATCAAGCGCGGTGCACGCGCCGCCAGCGGTGACATCCTGGTGTTCATGGATGCCGATGGCCAGCACGACCCGGCGCTGATCGAAACGCTGCTTGCGCCGCTGGAGCAGGGCTATGACATGGTGGTCGGCGCGCGGACCCGGGACGGGCAGGCCAATCTGGGGCGCGGCCTGGCGAATCGCCTCTACAACCGTCTGGCCAGCTGGATGACCGGCCACCGGATCATGGATCTGACCTCCGGCTTTCGCGTGGTCCGGGCTGAGCGCTTTCGCGAGTTCCTGCACCTGCTGCCCAACGGGTTCTCCTACCCGACCACCATCACGATGGCGTTCTTCCGCAGTGCGTACCCCATTACCTATATCGAAGTGCCGGTCTACAGCCGTGTTGGCACGACCAGCCATATCCGGCCGCTGCGAGACGGCATTCGCTTTCTGCTGATCATCTTCAAGATCGCCACCCTCTACTCGCCGGTGAAGCTGTTTGCGCCCGCCGGTCTGACGTTCTTTCTGCTGGGTCTGGGCTACTACGGGTGGACTTTTTCCCACTGGGGCAAGTTCACCAACATGAGCGCGGTGCTGTTCAGCGCCTCGGTGATCATCTTCCTGATCGGGTTGGTGTCCGAGCAGATCACCAGCCTGACCTACCTCGCTGCGCGCTCTGAACGCCCGCAGAAATGAAGCCCGAGGCTGCGGCGCTACGTCCGCGGTTGCTGGTACTGGCATCGACTTACCCGAGGTGGGGGGGTGATACCGAGCCGGGGTTTGTGCATGAACTGGCGCGGCGCCTGACGGATCACTTCGATGTCACCGTGCTGTGCCCGCACGCGCCAGGGGCCGCGGAACGTGAAACGTTGGATGGTGTGGATGTACACCGTTATCGCTACGCGCCAACGCGACTGGAAACCCTGGTCAATGAAGGTGGCATCGTCGCCAACCTCAAGCAGCGCCCTTGGAAGTGGCTGCTGGTTCCGTCGTTTCTGGCCGGCCTGTTCTGGAGCTACTGGCGTCTGCTGCGCTGCCAGCGCCCGCAGGTGGTCCACGCGCATTGGTTGCTGCCGCAAGGTG
Organism: Solimonas sp.; assembly: GCA_041635075.1. Taxonomy (GTDB): domain Bacteria; phylum Pseudomonadota; class Gammaproteobacteria; order Nevskiales; family Nevskiaceae; genus Solimonas. The sequence continues at coordinate 2,529 of JBFJKG010000153.1, read as the reverse complement.
CCGTCGCGGCTTGCGCACGTCGATTGAGCACCAAGGCGCCGCCGTTCGTGGTGACCTCGCACGGGGCTGATCTATTTGCCTTGCGGCAGGCACCGTTGCAGGCCGTCAAGCGGTTTGTCATCAGGCACGCGCATCGCGTTACGGTGGTCAGTAGCGCCATGACCCAGACCCTGGAGCAGCTCGGCGCACCGATGGCTCGCGTTGAAGTGCAACCGATGGGGGCGGATCTTTCGGAGCGGTTTCGTCTGGATGCAAGTACCGTACGGTCACCCAACGAGCTGCTGTATGTAGGGCGTCTGGTTGAGAAGAAGGGCGTGCATCATTTGCTTGCCGCCATGCCAGCCATCGTCCGTCAGCGCCCCGGCACCCGCCTGACCGTGGTCGGCGGCGGCCCGGACCAGGACAAGCTGCGGCGGCAGGCAGCTGACCTCGGTGTGGCCTCGTGCGTCGAGTTTCTGGGGCCGCTGCCGCAGTCCGAACTTCCCGCGTTGTATCGGCGTGCGGCCGTGTTCGTGGCACCCTTTGTCCGGGCCGCCAGTGGAGATGAGGAGGGCCTGGGGCTGGTTTCCATCGAAGCGGCGGGCTGCGGTTGCCGTCTGGTGCTGGGAGATGTGCCCGCGGTCCGCTCGGTTTTCGAAGGCCTGCCCAGCGTGTACCTGACCGCGCCGCAGGATACCGCAGCGCTGGCGGCCGCCTGTGTGACCGCGCTTTCCGAGGGTGCCGCGGAATCCGGGTTGGTCGCTGCTCTGCGCGCCCGCTTTGACTGGTCAGTCCGGGCGCAGGCGTATGCTGGCGTGCTTGACGCTGCAGCGAAGAGCGAACACGGTGCCCAATAGCAGGGACCTGCTGCGGTTGAGCGGTTTCAGATTCAGCGGGCTCTCGTGTCAGCGCCGCGCATCAATCCTGCACGAGCTTGCAAATTTCCGGCTCAATGCGCCCGATCAAAGTTGCCCAATCTGCAATCACGGCTGAGGGGTGCGACGGCTCGGTCAGCTGGCTGCGGATGCAGGCGGCCAGGGACTCGGCGTCATCCGGCTCGTACAGGCACCGCGGAACGTCGGCAAACAGGTCTTTCATGGCGCCTACGCGAGTTACCGCCAGGGGCAGACCGCAAGCCAACATTTCGTAAGCCTTTTGGGGAAAGCAATACCGGCCGAACAAGGTGTCACGCATGTAGATCACGCCTACATCAAGCGCGGCAAACAACAGGGCGGTGCGCGCGTGCGGGAGCTGCCCCAGATAACGCACGCGCTCTCCGCTTGGGGGCGGAAAGTCTGGATCAAATGGCCCCGCCAATACCAAATGCAGATTCGGGTCTTGTGCCGCTAGTTTTTGCCAAGCCTGATAGAGCGTGTCCACGCCCTTGTCGCGCTGTAGTCCGCCCGCAGTTCCCACAAGGCGAGCCTCTGGGGGAAGGCCCAGCTGGCTGCGGGCGAAGCTGCGATCCAGCGGCTTGAAGACGGCGTGATCAATAGTGCTTGGCAAGGCTATTACTTTTCCCCTTGCCTGATAGACCTCGCGGACCAAGGCCGCAAGAGGTTCGCTGGTGGTCGTGACCAGATCTGCATTTCGGGTGGCGCGACGCAGTAGCCATTTCATCCCCGGAATGCGCGCCTGTCCGTACCCCTCAAAGTTATCGTAAAGATCAACCAAGTAGGGCAGTTGCAGCCTCGTGGCCAGCCAAGAGGCGAGCGCCACGTGCGGAATATCGGAAGCGCCAATCAGAAGATCAGGTTGGAACGCCTTAAGGCGCCGCAATGCGGTTATCGGATAGCTCGCCACTCCGGCCGCCGGCATCCGGCCAAGCGCGCGCGACTCCCACGTCAGCGAGCCGGGGGCGTCGGCGTGTATCCAGGACCCTACTTCATGGCCTTGATAGCTCAGGCACATCCCCAGCACCTGATGGCCCCGGCGTGAAAGCTGAAACGGAAGCTCGTAGAGGCGCGCATACCGATCAAGGATCACGTCCTTGCCCATGTACTGGCGCTTACACAGAAATCCGATACGCAAGCGCTTCAGCCCACCAAGCGTTTGGCTGCAGCAAGTGCCGCGCCGACTACCTGATCCATGTTGTAGTACCGATACTGGGCGAGTCGGCCCACGAACGTGACGTTGGCTTCCTGCTTTGCCAACTCTTCATATCGCTTGAACAGGGCCTCATTCTCGTTGCGCGGAATGGGGTAGTAGGGATCACCTTCCGCTTCCGGGTACTCGCGCACGATCGACGTGCCAGAGTGTTTTTGCCCTGTCACATGCTTGAATTCGGTAATGCGCGTATAGGCGTGATCGTTGGGATAGTTGACCGTTCCGACCTCCTGATACTGCTCCACATCAGGCAGATGCTGGTGCTCGAAGCGCAAGGAGCGATAAGGGAGGCGCCCGAACTGGTAGCTGAAGTAAGCGTCGATGGGGCCGGTGTAGACAATATGCTTCCAAGGCTGGCGGTGGCGGAGCATCTCGAAATCAACGCCCAGCTCTATCGAGATGTTCTGGTGGTCGAGCATCGCCTCAAACATACGTGTGTAGCCG
>JBFJKG010000152.1:0-5531 GCA_041635075.1 Solimonas sp. | reverse complement strand
TCAGCAGTCTTTCCAACAAATTTTGGCCAATCAGGCCGGTCGCCCCTGCAACGAGTGCGCTGCGCTTCATGCGATGCTTCCCCCAATCATCTGCGGAGTCTAACCGAGCATGTCCTTTGAACTGCACCCCCGCCTGCAAGCCGACACCCTGACGCTGGGCGACGCCCCGCTGTCACGGCTGCTACTGATGAATGACGCCCGCTACCCCTGGGTCATTCTGGTGCCGCGCCGCCCGACCGCTCGCGAGATCTACCTGCTATCCGAGGCTGACCAGCAGTTGCTGTGGCAGGAGTCGGCCGCGGTATCACGGGCTCTGATGGAGGCCTGCCCGGGGGACAAGCTCAATGTGGCGGCGCTCGGCAACATGGTGCCGCAACTGCACCTTCACCATATCGTGCGGCGGCACGATGATCCGGCCTGGCCCGCTCCGGTCTGGGGTCATTCCGCGGCCGTTGCCTATGAACCCGAGGCCGCGCACCGCCGCATGGCCCTGATCCGCGCGACGCTGATACTTCCCCTGCAAACGGTTCCTGAGACGTCCTCATGAGGGGGCGAGCGGCCAGCGCCCCCGCCATGAAATCTGTCGCATCAGGCCCTAAACTGCGGACAGACCGATAAGGCAGAACGACCGGGGGAGTGGCAACGTGCGTACATCACTAGCGGGACTCTTGCTGCTGGCACTGACGTGTGGCGCTGGCGCCGCGGAACCCAAGGATGACTTCTGGCCCGAATACGGCAAGTATCCGGTCACCGACGCGCCATATACGGCGACCTTTCGTTCGATATCGCTGGCGGATCTGGTGCGCCTCGACCGGGTCACCGGCGTCTGGCAGGGCTCGCCGCAGGTGCAGAAAAACCGCGCCTGGTACGACGCCAACTTCTACGCCACGCTGGCCGCGCGCAAGGTCTGGAAGCCCGGACACGGACCCTACAATCACAAGTTCCAGGATCCGATAACCTGGACCATCGTACCGATTCCGCAGAAGGCGCCGCCGCCCTGTGACCAGCCGCAACCGACCGGGTACGACGCCGAGGGCTGCCGCTACGTGAATCAACTGTTCAAGGACCTCGAGAAAACCGATCCGGCCGCGGCCAAGCTCGCCCGCGAGCAGGCCCGGCGTGGCCGTGATGTCTGGTTCAAGGGCACCTTCGGCGACCAGGATGAGGAGTACCTGCATCTGGCCCGCACCGTCGGCACCGAAAATGTCTGGTACCCGTGGCTGGACACGCGCACGCGCAAGGAACGCTTCAGCAAGTGGGGCATGATCAACGATCCGGACTGCACCGAAGGCGATGCCAGCACCAACTGGTACGACAAGTGTCCGGACCCGCATAGCTCGGGTGTGCTTGGCTATCGCAAGTACCTCGCCGATCCGACTGTCGACGAGCACGGCAAGGTCGTGTTCGACCCCGCCACAGCGCCGTACAGCAAGGACGAGCTGAAGAAGAACCAGCGCTACGTGCTGGGCGGTCCCTGCGTGCAGTGCCACGTCGCGTTTGATCCGACGAATCCGCCCAAGGACCCCAATCAGCCGAAGTGGGAAAACATCCACGCCACCATTGGCAACCAGTACACGATGCAGCCGCTGCAGTACGTGATGGGCGTGTCCGACGACAACTTTGCCAAGCAGGTGCTGAAGAACGGGCATCGCGTCGGCACCATCGACACGTCGGTGGTCGCCAGCGACTTCCAGCATAACCCCGGCACGCAGAACAACATCATGGATTTCATGAACAAGCGCGTGTTCGAGGAGGAGATGAAGCACCCGGTGACCGGCGAGGTCAAGAAAGCCAAGACCCTTGCGGTCCTCAAGGGGGGCGAGGACAGTGTCGGCGAACATCTCGCGCTGATCCGCGTCTACGTCAATATCGGCATGTGTACCGAGGAGTGCTGGACGCCCAATTTCCCGGAGCCCGGCGCGTTCTTCGGCGACAAGGCCAAGCAGAAGCCGTTCCGCATCGAGCAATGCGCACGCGACTGCGAAGCCTGGAACTACGCGGACGCCAAGATGCCGGACCTCGCCGCCTTCCTGCTGACGGGCGGACCGACGTATCTGCTCAAGGCCAAGGACGTGGATGGCACTCCCGGCAGCGCGTTCATCGACCTGAGCAAGGTCCCCACGGGCCGCAAGCTGTTCGCACGTGAATGCGCCGGCTGCCACAGCTCCAAGCTTGCACCGGAGACTGTGCGCGCAGACAAGGCCGCACTGGCCCGCTACTACGAAGGCCACGTGTTTGGCAGCGAAGACTATTGGCAGTACGAATTCACCGAGGCCGAACGCAACAGTGAGGCGTTCAAAGCGAAGTATCTGGCCAAGGACCCCAAGACCGGGAAGCTGCGGCCACGCCAGTTCGTCGAGAAAGGGATGTTCGGCCAGGACTGGCTGTCCAATGACGAGCCGGTTCCGTTCACCTTGATTGGCACCAACAAGTGTCGCGCGCTGCACGACAACCACAGCGAAGGCCACATCTGGGAAGAGTTCTCCTCCGAGACCTACAAGCAGCGCCCGCCGGCAGGCAAGGTGCAGAACGTGGTCAACCGCATGCTGCCGGTGGTCGGCGGCAAGGAGTGGGGCGGCGAACGCGAGATCAGCGGTGGCTCCGGCTACCTGCGCAACTTCTCGCTGCTGTCGGCCTGGGCCACCGCGCCCTTCCTGCACAACAACGCGATCGGCGAGCTGACCTATCTCAAGGACGGCACGATCGACTACACGGTGCGCGGCCGCGTCCAGCAGTTCGAGGCGGCATTCGATGAGCTGATGATGTCCGATAACCCCAAGGACACGCCGCATCGACCGCAGAAAATCAGCAAGACCGACCGTGATATCTACATTGCGCCGCGCGAGGATGGGCAAGGCCTGATCAAGTTGCCGGTTGCCAAGGGAACGCCGATTGCCTATTTCGCCAGTTCCGACCCGCATGATCCGCTGTTCATGAAATGCGACGATCTGGTCGAGAACAAGGGTCACCAGTTTGGCGTGTCCCTTTCGGCAGACGAGAAACTGGCGCTGCGCGAGTTCCTGAAACTCATGTAGTCGGACCGGCAGCGGCAGCCCTGACTGCCGCTGCCAAGCCGCCCGGAGGCCCCCGCATGTTCATAGGTCACTACGGCGCGAGCTTTGCGCTGAAGGCTGCAAGACCCCAGTTGCCGCTATGGCAGCTGTTTCTCGCGGTGCAGGCTGTCGATCTGGCCTGGGCCCTGCTGCTGCTCGCAGGCGTCGAGAAGGCGCGGGTGGTACCCGGATTCACCGAATCATTTCCGGTGGACCTGTACTTCATGCCGTACACCCACGGACTGCCAGCAACACTGATCTGGGCACTCGCGGTGGGGCTGCTCTACTACTTCATGCATGCGCAAACGCGGCGCAGTCATAAGGCAGCGCTGATCATCGCGCTGGCGGTAGCCTCGCACTGGGCGCTGGATTGGCTGGTGCACGTGCCCGACCTTCCGCTATGGGGTGACGCGCACAAGGTCGGACTGGGGCTGTGGCAGCATCGTGGCATCGCGCTGGTGACCGAACTGGTCACACTGGGGCTCGGCGTTTGGCTCTGCGCGCGCGCCTGCCCACAGCTTGCGCGACGGCTGTGGCTCTTTGCCGCCGTCCTAGCGCTGCTACAGGCCGCACACACCTACGGCCCGTGGCTGATGCCGGATGCGCGCCAGCTCGCGGTGACCGCATTCCTTTCTTATCTGGCACTGGCCTACGCCGCGCGACGGGTCGAAGGCCCGGTGCAGTCGTGAAGCGCTGGATAACCCTGCTGACGCTTGCCGTACTGGCTGCAGGCACATGGTGGCTGTGGCCGCGGGCGCCTGCAGAGGAGCAATCCGTCGAACGCCGTGCTGCACAGTTGGACCACAGCACCGAGGCCCCCCGCTTGTCGACACAGGTCATCAGCAATGAAGATCTGCCGCCTGAGGGCACACGCTCGCTGTTCGATCACCTCATCGCCCAGAACGACGGCCTGCCCTATCCCTTCGAAAAGCTGGTTGAACTGATCACCGCGCAATCGCCCGATTCGCAGCCGCCGGTCACCGTGTTCATCCCCTTCGGCCGCTCGCTGCTCAAGGCGCAAGCCGATTTTGCACATCCCCGGGTGCTGGTCGCGGGCGACGTACAGGCGCCCAATACCGAGGCCAGCCTGGGCGTGATGCTGCGGGGCCAGCTGTTTCTCGGTTTTGTCGAAAATGCCGACGAGATCGAGGTCATCAGCTATAACGAGGCGGCCGGTCGCTTCGAGTTTCAGCTGGTGCAGGACTACACGGAGACCGGCGCACGCCGCATCGTCTATGCGCGGCGCGCGGTGTGCCTGACCTGCCATCAGGGTCAGGCCCCCATTTTCCCTCAACGCCCCTGGAACGAGACCAACGGCCAGCCCCAGCAGGCAGAGGCCATCGTGGCTGCGCGTGGCAGTGATGCCCCGTATCTGGGGGCGCCGATTCGCCAGCCGCTGGCCGCGCCCGAGCGCTTCGACGAACTCACGGAGGTCGCCAGCTATATCGCGCTGACCCAGCGGCTGTGGCTGGACGGTTGCGGCGAGGGCCAGGGCGGCGCCGAATGCAGACGCCAGATACTGCGTCTCGCGCTGAGCTACCGCTACGACCCCGGCAACTTCGATCCTCAGGGCGCGGGCGCACAGACGCTCAAAGCGCTGCAGGCACGCGCGTGGCCAGCATCGGGCATTCCGGTTGCTGATGTGGACCTGCTCAATCGCGACCCGCTGACGGAGCAGCGCGGACTGCGCCACTGGCTGCAGCAGCTACTGACCCCTGAAACAGCGGCAGAGGCAGGGGCTCGCAACAATGAAGATCTCAGCGCTTTCGACCAGCTGCCCAAACTGCCACGCGACCTCGATCCGCTGACGCCGCGACCGCCGCGACGCATGATCTCGGCCGATGAGCTGGAGGCCGCTTATGGCATTGCGGCGCTGATCAGCGATGACGATCTGCAGGGCCTGTTGCGGCGCGCCGATCAGGACTACGCACGCCTCCTGGATGCGGTGGATAGCCTGCCGGATAGCCACTTCGACCCGGTGCCGTATTCACGCGTGCGGATGCTGCAAGCCCTGCACGGTCAGGTGCGCAGCACCGGCGGCGCAGTGCCGGCGTATTGCTGCCTGGATACCACCGAGATGTCGCCGCCGCAGGCGCTCGGCGTTCCACCGCTTGCACTGTCTGCGGACTCGCCGCTGCAACCATTCGCCGAATACTGCTTCAGCTGTCACCGGGGCAACCCGAGCGCGCGTCTGAATTTCATGGCGGGCGACGATGAAGCCGCCGTCGCCGAACGTATTCGTGCGACCACGGCGATACGCGACGCCTTGGACTGGGAACGCTACCGGGGCACGGACAAGGAGAGCACACTGATGCCGCCGGCCGATTCGCCGCAGCGCACCCATCTGCAATCAGCACTGCGGACGAATCCGCAATTGCTGGAGCAAATGCGCGAACAGGTACCGGGACTTTTCGATTTCTGAGTATGAGTGACATGCAAGCACCGATGAAGCACCTCCTCCGAACTCGCCGTCTGATG
>JBFJKG010000151.1:0-5564 GCA_041635075.1 Solimonas sp. | reverse complement strand
TTCATCTCCCAGGGGCAGGCCGGTCAGCCCGCAGGTGCGCATGTGTCTTGAGCGCGTCTTGCGAACCCCGAGGCTGCGCATCAGCTCGGCGTCACTGAACGCCGCGTTGCTGCCGAGCAGCGGCTCGCCTCGTAACGCACGGAACAGTTCGTAGAAGAAGTGCAGCACGCCGCCGCCGTCCATCACCGTGTGAAAAGTGCGCAGCACCAGCATCGAGCCACCATCGCGCAGTCGGGCATTGATCAGTTCGACGCAGGGACCATCCTCCAGCGATTGCGGCTCGTCGGTGATGAAGCCGGTGCCCGCAGCCGAGGCGCCATCCCAGGTGCAATCTTCTACCGTGCGCAGTCGCGGTTTAGGTCCATCGCTGCGCCAGTACGCGAGCCCGGCCTTGCGTTCGATGCGCAGGCAGAGACCCGGATTGACCTCGCTGATCTGCGCCAGCGCCGTCTGCAGTTGTGCGGAGTCCAGCCTGCCATCGCTGCGCAGCGCTAGCACTGCGGTGCGCCGCTCCTCCAGCGTCCGTGGATGGGTACCGACGCAGGCATGGTAGTACTCCGGCACCGACAGCGGCCGCGATACCGTTCGCAGTTGCCGTAGCGGCGGCAGTGATGGTGCAGTCATGACTCGGCCTCGGAGCCACTGAAATGGACGCGGAACGCGGCAACCAACTCGTCCAGCTGACCGTCATGGTTATAGGCTGCAGGTGCAGTGAACAGCACCGGAGACCCCTGCTCCGTGTTGCCGAACAGAACGTTGAGCTTGCCAACTGCCCCGGGCAGCCCATAGATACCGGTTGCGTGGAAGCCGGGGAAATCGAAGTCGCGCAAGCGCACCGTGCCCATCGACACCAGCCCGCCACTGGGCGCGCCGGATGTCGCTTCATACAACCAGGTTTCATCGTCCGGACGTATGCGGCGGCGCAGCCGCGACAACGGGACCCACGGTAGCCAGACGGCCCCGGGGAATGCACGACAGTCGGCATAGTCACGGATGCGCTCATTGAGTTGGCGCATCAGCTGGCGGGGTGTGGCCCGTTCCGTCACATCAAGACGCAGGTAGCCGGTCAGATTACCGACCCCCATCTCATCGATACGCAGGCCGCGGTAATCGACAGGCACGGTAAATGCCACCGCGCCGTCTCCCTGACGGCGCGCCCATTGCGCCAGAAACTGCGCGGCTTTCGGCAGCAGATGGGTGACCGGGCGATGCAGGTTCACGCGCCGCCACAGGTATCTCAGCGGATGACGCCCCGCCCGGGATGGCGGCACCACCGGCAGGCATGCCTCGTCGAGCACTGGCGGCGGCGGACCCAGTCGAGCGCGAAACCGCGCCTGTATGTCGACGTCTCGCAGAGTTGACGTCGAACCCTGCAGCACATCGCCGCGCAATGCGCGAGCGACCTCATGCATCCAGTGCATGCACCCGCGGCCGTCTATCGCCGCATGCACGGTGCGGAATACCAGACGCGACTGCCCGTCGCGGCAGGGAACCAGCAACACATCCGCAACCGGCCCGCCGCTCACCGGATCAAGCGGCTGGTCCAGGAAGCTGGCGCCCCGCTCACTGCTGCCATCCCAGTCGGCGAGCGGCAGTTCACGCACCCGCGGCGCGATACCGCTGTCCACCCAGCGCGTGAACCCCAGCACACCCCGCATGCGTACGCGCATGCCCGGGTTGGCCGCAGCAGCCCGATCAACCGCCAACTGCAAACGCACCGGGTCCACCTCACCCTGACCCTCCAGCACGCCGTCGACGTGGTAGCGGTAACCTTGGTGAATAACCAACGAGAACCGCTCCATCGGTGACATGCGGCGCACATAGCGTGGACCGCTCACGGCCGAGCTCCGCGCAGGCCCTTCGTCCGCCGATTGAGTGCGCAGATGATCATGGTGCGGCGAGAAAGCGCTTGATCAGGGCGAGCAGCGAGTCCACCCGGTTGTAGACGATGTCATGGTCTCCGTCGATCCACTCCATGCGCACGTCCGGTAGACGATGCAACAGGTGCTCTCCCGCCCCGCGGAACGACGAGTGCGTTCCGTACGCAAGTTGCACTGGCAATCTCAGCTCGGCAAGCGCGGCATCGGGCTCTGCATCCATCTTCTGCAAGTCCAAGAGCATCGTCGAATCAAAGAACAGACGTGAGGCCCGCTCGTAGACCTTGGTGTAGCGCCGCCCCTCCAGCTTCACATGGTTGAACGTGAAGAGCGCGTGCAGCGCCTCCGGCGACTTCACCGCCTGCAAGCTCGGCGCCACGTAGTGACTTGCGGGCATTGGCGCATCAATCAGCATCAGACGGCGCAATCGCTGGGGAAACCGCAGGGCAAACCGCAGGGCAACCACGGCACCCATGCTGTAGGCCACCACATCCACCTGGGTTCCCGGTGAAACGTGGTGATCAATGATCAAGCTGAGGTCGTCCGATGCACTGTCGAGATCAAAGCGGGCCGGGCCGGTAGCCGGATCCAGGCGGCTTTCGCCGTGCCCCCGCTGGTCATAGAGAATCACTTCGCGGTCAGCCGCCAGCTGGGTTGCATACGCTGGATACCATGTCGCCATATTGCCGGTGACCCAGCCATGCAGCATCACCAGCGGTGGCCCTTCGCCCACGCCCAGCGACCAGGTACATAGGTTCGCACCGATGGCAGCAATTCTGTCCACGGCCTTATCGCTCCGACCCTGCGCGTGGCTGCCCCTTGGGCACGGCCGCAAGCACGTTACCGATAATGGCAGCGGCACCGGCCGCGCCCGGTGCCGCCGCAAACGCGACGGCCATTTCGCGCGCACGATTCCGATACTCGATGTCGTTGAGCACGCGCTCGATTGCGCTGCGGGTCGCGGCCGACGTGGCCTTGCCGTACCGCAGGAACATACCGGCACCGCAGGTGACGACCTGCTTGGCAATTGCCGGCTGGTCATGGCGGATGGGGCTGACGATCAGCGGCAGCCCGTGGCTCAAGGCTTCGCACACGGTGTTGTGCCCCGCATGGCAGATCACCGCATCCATCGACTTCAGAAGATCCAACTGCGGCACCTGCTGACACACCCGCACGTTGTCCGGCGCATGTGCGGCCAAGGCTGCGGGCGCCACCAGCACCGCCTGCACCTTCGGCATTTCGGCAACCGCTTCCATGACGACCTCGAAAAACCGCGCACCATCTGCATGATTGATGGTGCCCAGGGTCACGAGCACCTTTCGGTGATCCTGGCGCAGCCAGGACCACGGAAACTCAATTGCACGCCGGCCTTCGCCGCGGGTGGCACCGACAAAGTGATACGTCGCCTCGTAGCGCGGCCAATCGCGGCCCACCAATGCCTCAACTGAGAACACAATGACGCCGTGAGGCGAGAAATCCGGGCGCTCCACGATGCGTTCGGGGGACAGCACGTCCTCCTGCAAGGCCAGCAACTGTGCATTGACCCAGCTGTCGAACTGCGGGAATACCTTCTGTATCGACGCGCTGCTGGAGGCCAACGTAACCCACGGCAGATCCAGTTGCCGAGCGATCAGTGCCCCAGCCAGCATCTGGTGATCCACGATCAGGATGTCCGGATTGAACTCGTGCACCGCTGCCGCCAGGGAGTCCAGGCATTGCCGTGCCATGGGAATCGCGTAATCCAGATAGAAGCTCTGCACACTTTCGATTCCGCGCACGCCCTGGGGGCCCAGATCAGGCGCTGCAGCAGTCTGAACGTCCAGCGGGAACACCGGCATCTCAGCCGGCAGCTCAGCGGCCTGCGGACCGGCTTGCAGAGCCCAGGCAACCTCATGCCCCGACTTTCTCAGGACATCAGCGACAGATAAGGCCGGATAGATATGCCCAGTCAGCGGCGGTACGACAATGAGCGCGCGCGCCATTGACCGCTATGCCTCGGAAGGCAAGGTCTCATCGATATGACGGGCCAGATCGCCGACACTCAGTGCGACCAGATCTTCAAGCGAGCGCCCCGAAAGCCAGTCGACGATGGCCAGGCGCCCGCCGTAGTGGCGCTGAATCGTCGCAGCGAGCATCACCATCTCGATGCTCTCCATCTCCAGATCCTGGCTAAACCGGGTCTCTGGGCCGATCTCATAGGTCTGGATCCAATCCTCGGCCACCGAGCGCCGTATGTGCCCGATCAAGGTTTCGACAATCTCGGCGAAGCGGGAGTTCATGACAAAACGGGCGGTAGCGGCTGTGAGGTAATCGGCGAAGTGAGGAGAATCCGACTCGCGCGCTGACCGACACCGCAGAATTCCCCCAGACGGCAATTTAACACGCAAGGCGCGTGCCGCGAACCGCCCGGCTACGCGACATCACGCAAAGTGCTCGGCCGCCGCAGCCGGCCCTAACCCGGCATGCTCAGGGAAAGTAGTACCGCGAGATGGTATCGGCGACGCAGGCAGGCCGGTCCTTGCCTTCCATCTCGACGGTGACGCGGATCGTCGCCTGCAGCGCCTGATCCTTGGTGCGTTCCGCGGCAATCAGTTCGCCGCGACCGCGCAGGCGATTGCCCACCAGCACCGGTGCCAGAAAGCGGATCTTTTCGCACCCATAGTTGATGCCCATCTTGGTGCCGCGTACATCGACTATCTCCGGCAGGAACCGGGACACCAGCGACAGCGTCAGATAGCCATGCGCGATGCAGGCACCGAACGGGCCGTCCTTTGCCCTGACCGGATCCACATGAATCCACTGGTGGTCATCGGTAGCATCGGCAAACAGGTTGATACGGTCCTGCGTGATCTCCACCCACTCACTGACACCCAGGGATTGACCCACGGCAGCAAGAATGGCGTCGCCGGATTCGAATACGGTAGGCATCAAGTGGCTCCTTGGGACTGGCAGTGAGGCTTACGATCGCTGGCTGGAGGCCGAGATGACTTCGCCGACCAGATAGGACGCGTAGTCCGAGGCCAGGAACACCATCACATTGGCGATCTCCCAGGCTTCTGCGCCGCGCCCAAAGGCCTCACGGCTGGCCAATTCCTTGAGCAGCGACTCCGGGGCGCTCTTGCGTAGATGATCATGAAATACGATGGACGGCGACACCGCGTTGATGCGGATGCCGAACTCCGCCGCCTCCAGCGCGGAGCAGCGGGTCAACGCCATCACCCCGGCCTTGGCCGCAGCGTAGTGCGCCTGCTCCTGCTGTGCTCGCCAGCCCAGCACCGAGGCGTTGTTGACGATCGCGCCCTTGCCGCGCGGCTGCATCTTGCGCAGCATCGCCCGGGTCATACGGAACGTGCCGGTCAGGGTGACATCCAGCACCTTGTGCCACTCCTCGTCACTCATGTCGACGACACGCCTGCTGCCGCCGAGCCCAGCATTGTTGATCAGCACATCGACGCCCCCGAGCTGATCCTCTGCGTCATTGATCAGCGCCTGCACATCCGCTTCCACGGCCACGTTGCAGACGCGGCCGTGCACCGCCTGCTCGGGAAACTCCGCGCGCAATGCGGCGGCCGCTTCTTCGGTACGCCGCGGATGGATGTCCGAGATAAAGATCGCCCGACACCCTTCCTCCAGGCAGCGTTTGGCCGCGGCGAATCCGATGCCGCCGCCAGCAGCTGCGGTGATCAG
>JBFJKG010000150.1:0-5565 GCA_041635075.1 Solimonas sp. | reverse complement strand
CCGGCATCACGGCGCGCGCCACTGTCATTGTGATAAAGCTGGCCGACCAGCACGCTGACGTTCGGCTTCAGCAGGCCAGTGCCCAGCACGATCAGCAGCAGGCCGATATAGAACGTGGACTGGGTTGCCAGTGCCATCGTGAAATGCCCAGCAGCGATCAGGATGCCGCCATACCACACCGCCTGTTGCTGACCCAGCAGCCGGTCAGCAATCCAGCCACCCGGCACCGACAGCAGATAGACCCCTGCGGTGTAGATGCCGTAAATCGCGGTGGCCGTCGGGTCATCCAGACCCATCCCGCCACTTTCCACGGTCGCGACCATGGCCAGCACCAGGATTGCGCGCATGCCGTAATAGCTGAAACGCTCCCACATCTCGGTAAAAAAGAGCGTAGCCAGGCCGCGCGGGTGGCCGGCCCAAGTCTGTTCGGTCATTGGATGACGATCTCGTTAATGTCGTCTTGCACTATGCCGGCTGCCCTGCAAAGCACGCATCGGGGTATTCCCTCAGCCTGGCCACAGCGTCAACAGCAACTGCCAGGTACCGAAGAGTGCGAGCAACAGCACGACGACCGCCACCGCCACAACGCCATATCCTCTTCGGCTAGCCGAAGGCGGCGGACCAATGATCGTATCCAGATGCATGGCCAACAGGCGTGCGTTCCTGCGATTGGCTTTGAACGCAACGTCAAGTACGTCGCCCAATACCGGCACAAAGCCCAGCACCGCGTCCAGCGCAATATTCCCGGCCATGCGCCATAGCATCGAGGCCGGCGCACCCACCCGAGCACCTTCGAGCAGAAACCAGCTGCTAAGCACCACACCGACGACATCGCCCAGGCCTGGGACCAAACCGATCAGGGCATCCAGGCCAAACCGCCAGCGCGTGCCGGGGATGCGCACCGCGCTATCCAGCAGCACCGACACGCGTTCAGTGCGGCGGCGGACAGCGGCAGCGCGCTGTTCTTGGGCGACGGGTGACATTTGGAGGGAATCTTCCTGAGCTACACTTGTAGGCTAAGCAACGATACCAGCAGTTCATAAAAGTGCACCGCCAGTTGCGAGCCATCGCATCTGGCGGAACCATCTACGGGAAATAGGACGAGGGAAGCGCATGCGCGCTCTGCTAAACAGCGCCCTGTTTGGTCTGGTGTATTGGCTGTTCCGGCCGTTCAGCGGCCTGATTCGCTATCGCAGCGCGCCACAGCCGCTGGTCGAAGGACTGAAGATCGACCCGGCCAAGCCGGTGGTCTACATCCTCGCCACGCGCTCATGGGTGGACCTGTTCGTGCTCGATCGGCTCTGCAAGGATCAGGGCCTGCCGCGCCCCAGCCGCACCGGCTCCAACTTTCCCAGCGTGCAGCGAGCCGGCGTGGTCTACATGGATGCCCTGCTGCAGACGCGGGTGCGCACCACCGATCTGACCCGCCTGATCGAGACTGGCATTGCCACCAAGTCGTTCGATGCCCAGCTGATTCCGATATCGATCTTCTGGGGCCGCGACCCCGGCAAGGAAACCAGCCTGTGGAAGCTGCTGTTTGCGGACAACGTCCAGGCCGGCCGCGTGCAGAAGCTGTTCATCATGTTGGTCAATGGACGCAACGTGTTTGCGAACTTCGGGCTGCCGTTCTCGTTCCGCGAGTACATGGACACGATTCCGGACGCCACCGTCGCGATCCGCAAGCTTACGCGCGTGCTGCATTTTCACTTCCTGCGCGCGCGTACGGCAGCGCTGGGGCCAACCCTGCTCGGGCGCAACGTCGTCATCGGCGGCCTGCTGGCTTCGCGCATGGTTCAGGATGCGATTTCCCGCAGCGCCGGCCGCGAGGGTATGACCCGGGAGAAGGCGCGCGCGCACGCCCGCAAGTGCGCCGAGGAAATCGCCGCCAACTACTCCACCGCCAGCATCAACTTCCTCGAGCGGTTTCTCGGCCTGGTGGTATTCAAGCGTGTGTTCGCCGGCATCGACGTACGCGGCCTGGACCGCATCCGCGAATGGGCGCAGGGACACGAGCTGATTTACATGCCGTCCCATCGCAGCCATGCCGACTATCTGCTGGCGTCCTACTCGCTGTATCAGGCCGGTCTGGTGCCACCGCATATCGCGGCCGGTGTGAACCTTAATTTCTGGCCAATCGGGGGCCTGCTGCGCCGCTGCGGCGCCTTCTACCTGCGCCGGTCCTTTTCCGGAGATCCGATCTACACCGCGGTGTTTCGGGCTTACGTGGACTCCCTGATCCAGCGCGGCTACGCCATCGAATTCTTTCCGGAAGGAGGGCGCTCGCGTACCGGGCGCCTGCTGGCCCCCAAGACCGGCATGCTGGCGATGGTCGCTGAAGCCGGCCTGAAGCAACGCACACGCAAGGTCGCCATCGTTCCGGTCTTCATCGGCTACGACCGCCCCTGGGAAGTCGGCACCTACGCCAAGGAGTTGCGTGGCGCAAAGAAGCAGAAGGAATCGGCGGAAGGCCTGCTGAAGGCGGGCAAGATACTGGGCAAGTCCTATGGCAAGGCCTACGTCAACTTCGGCGAACCTTTCGTGCTGCAGGATTACGCGGACCAGCATCTGCCCGGATGGCGCGAACAGTTCAATGCGGCCATGGACGAAGCGCCGGCCTCGTTCAAACCCTTTGTCACGGAACTCGCACTGGAGACCACGCGCCGCGTCAATGCCGCGGCTGTGGCCAATCCCACCGGCCTCGCAGCCATTGCATTGCTGTCTTCACCCCAGCGCGTGGTCTCGCACGACGAGCTGATCGAACAGATCGGGCATCTGGTCTGGCTGCTGAAAGGCCAGCCCTATGGCGAGCACCAGTACATACCGGAATCGGCGCCACGTGCAGTCGTCGAATGGAGTTCACCGATCGCGCGCATCGCCCGGGTGGCGCATCCCTGGGGGGACCTGCACGGCATTGCCGATCGCGATGCCGTTGCCCTGACCTATAACCGCAATAACATCCAGCACCTCTTTGCACTACCTTCGCTGATCGCCAACTTCTTCCGCACACGGCTGCTGCTCCCGGAAGAATTCATCGTCATGGGAGCGCGCGCGTTGTATCCCTTCCTGCGCACCGAGTTCTTCCTGCGCTGGCAGCCGGAAGAGATCGAGTCCGTTACCAAGACCTGGATTGACGTGATGGTGCAGCTGGGTCTGCTGACCCGGGAGGGTGACCGCCTGCGCCGCCCCGACGCCAACCAGGCGGCGTACTCGACCCTGGCCATGCTCGGTCGCGTTCTCAGTGAAACGCTGGAGCGCTACTGCATGACCGCCTTGCTGCTGGCCGAGGAGCGGCGCACACAACAGAGCCTGAAGCGGGAGCGCTTTGAGGAAGACTGCCGCCTGCTGGCGGAACGCATGGCGATTCTGACGGGACGGGACGCCCCCGAATTCTTCGACAAGGCCCTGTTCAAGGGCTATCTCAACACCCTGATCGAGATCGGCCTGGTCACGGAAACCGACGAACGTACACTGGCCGTTGATGCCCGCATCGACCGTATCGCCGAGCGCTCGCAGGAGCTGCTTTCGGATGAAACCCGGCAGATGCTGTTGCAGCTGCTGTCACGGCGCAAAGCGGCAGAGCCGGAGCCGCGTCCGGTAGAGCCTCAGCAAGGTTCCTGAGTCGCTATATAATCATCCCGGTCGGGGGGCGTCGCCCCTCTTTTCGTATTCGGTGAATCATGAACAAGTCTTTCCCCATGCTGGCCGTTGCACTCGTCGGCGCCAGCCTGATCGCGGCCTGCAACAAGCAGGAAGGTGCGGCGACCGATGGCGCCACCTCGGCGCTCGAAACCGACTCGCAGAAGTTTGGCTACGCCATTGGCGTGGACCTCGGCAAATCGCTGCAGCCGGTCAAGCAGGATGTCGACATCACCGCGCTCAAGGCCGGTCTTGACGACGTCTTCAGCGGCACCGAGCCCAAGCTCGACGACGCTGCGCGCGAAGAAGTGAAGAACACTGTCGCCAAGAAGATGCAGGAGCGGCAGATGCAGGAGCGCCTGGCGCAGGCCGAGAAGGCCACCGCCGAAGGCGAGAAGTTCCTGACCGAGAACAAGGCCAAGGAAGGCGTCAAGACCACCGAGTCCGGACTGCAGTACGAAGTCCTGACCGAGGGCAAGGGCACCAAGCCGACCGCACAGGACCGCGTCACGGTTCACTACAAGGGCACGCTGATCAACGGCGAGACCTTTGACTCCAGCTACGACCGTGGCCAGCCGGTCACCTTCCCGCTGGCGAACGTGATCCCGGGCTGGACCGAAGGCGTGCAGCTGATGTCGCCGGGCGCCAAGTATCGCTTCGTCATTCCAGCAGCGCTGGCCTATGGAGAGCGCGGCGCCGGCGTCAAGATCGGCCCCAACGAAACCCTGATCTTCGAAGTCGAGCTGATCTCGGTGGAGAAGGGCGACGGCGCCAAGGAGTAATCCCACTCTGTCGTACTGGAACGGCCCGCCTTGTGCGGGCCGTTTTCGTTTAGCAGCGGCGTACCGAGAAGCCGGGCTCAGGGGACTGCGCATCGGCAATCCACTCCACGGCGTCCACACGCGCCAGCTTCGGCCCTTGCCGTAACCAGCGGTGCAGCTGCGTCAACGACTCAGCAGTGCCGCAGGCCAGTCCCTCCACAGCGCCGTCGGCGCGATTCATGACCCAGCCATCCAGTTGCAGGCGCTGCGCCTGCTCGCAGGTCGACTGGCGGAAGTGCACACCCTGCACCCGACCGTGGATGATGAAGCGATATGATGCGCGCATCGTTTGTAGCTCGATTAGCGTGTATGGGCATCTTGAAGCGACTGAAGAATCGTATCGGTTCGTTGGCGACAGCGGCGTCGCCGGCTGTCGCCGGCACGGAAACTTTCGCTTTTGAGGCCGAGCTGCCGCTCGGCAACGGCAATGCTCCGCTGTGGCGCGTGCAGGTCCAGATGGTCAGCGAACCGCAGGCTGATGGCGAACGCGTTCGCCTGCGTGCGCACATCCAGACCAACTTTGCCTCAGCCCTCCGGCCGGCGCTGCGCGCCACAGCTGAGCGTGCTGCCCTGCCCCATCGTAACCGGCCGTCACCGCTGGCGGTACGCGCGGGCCAGCTGGTGCAGCGCGGCGCACAGCGGGCACTGGCAATGCCGCTGGTCGGCCACCTGATGGAACCCCTGCTGCGCCTGGATCTCAACACCTGGGTTGAAGTGCAGACTTCCAGTGCCTCCCTGGACGCTGGTGCGCATGACCTGCTGCCGCAATCGCAACGGCTGGCGGCGCTGGGCATACAGCCCCGTCGCGCCGGCGATCAACCGATGGCGGAAAGCTGGGCGGGTGAAGCCGCCGACGGGTTCGCCCAGGTTTCCGTGCTGCAGATGGACAAGCGCCACCTGCCACCGCAGCTACAGCAACTGCTGGGCGATCAGCCGTTTTCCCTGGCTGCGGCCATCGTCAACACGGCGCAGCAGAAGTAAGCCCGGGGAACGCTCTGCGCGATCATCGCTCCCGCGAAGTCTGGTTGCTGGCGCTGCCGATACTCGGCGGCATGGCGTCGCAGAACCTGCTCAATCTGGTGGACGCCTGGATGGTCGGCGGCCTGGG
>JBFJKG010000149.1:0-5588 GCA_041635075.1 Solimonas sp. | reverse complement strand
GCCCCTTGACCTCTCCGGGTTCAATGACCACATCAATACCCTTGGCCAGGAGGCGCTGCGCTTCCTGCAGGGCCGCAGCTTCGGTCGGGAGCGAGGCCAACACCAGTCGCCAGCTGCCTTCCTCGGCACTTGCAGCCGCCGGCAGGCTGGCCGGCGCTGATGCGACCGGGTCCGAAGGGGGCGGCAACTCCGCCGACACGGGCGCGGGTGCTGCTGCCGGGGTCGAGTCCAGCGCGGTCAGCGCCAGCCGTGCGTCCAGTGATCCGGCACTGTCGGGCGCCAGCCGCTGTCCCCCCAGACTGCCCCAGCGAAGACATGACCCTGATTGATCGAGGCGCTCGGCGCCGTTCGGGGTCTGAATCTCAATGGCTCCCCGCAGCAGGCAGACCTCCTCGCCCGCAGGAGTTGTCTCCATCCACGCGTCGGCGCCAAGAATCCGCATCCGCAACTGGCCAATGTTGATCCGCAGGTCTGCAGGCGCGCGGCCGCCGGAGCTGCCGGCGTCGACGTGCAGCGCGCCATGCTCAAGCACCAGCCGTGCCAGGCCCATGCGCGAGGGCGGGCTCGCGGCTTCGCTGCTGAACAGTAGTAACTGACCGCTGCTGCCGAGCTGCAGCATGTGCGCGCCCGCCAGTAGTAGTTCCGTACGGCCATTACTGCCAGTGCGTACGCGCTCGCCGTCGTAGATGCGCGCGGCCACATCCAACGCGGCCCAGTCCGAGCCCCGCTCGCGCTCGACGGAGCCCGTCACGCGTGCCGCCTGCAACCCCGGCCCCTGCGCCAGAGCCGGTACGCCAACTGCGATCAACGCTGCGCCGATGACGGCCAGCCGTTCTCTGTTCATGTCGTCCCCCATGCCTGCCGCGCCGCGCCTTCGGCGCGGGGCGGATCGCCTTTTGCCGCCAGAGCCTCATGGTACGATGCCGTGGCCGCAGCCCCCATACTTCATCAATTTACGGCTTCTGCATGCCCGACGAATCTGCCGCATCCGCTGAACCTCCACAAGCTGCGTCGGACGTGCGGCTGTGACCGGTATTGTTGTCGTAGACCAGCGTGCGGATTGGCCCGTGGATATTCCGGGCATCGAAGTGGTGACGGCACTGGAGTACCTGACGCACGAGACCCACACGCGGGCGCGCAAGCTCCGGGTCTACAACCTGTGCCGATCCTTCGGATACCAGACCACCGGGTACTACGTTTCGCTGCTGGCCGGTGCGCGCGGACACAAACCACTGCCTGAGATCACCACGATCCAGGATCTCAAGCTTGCCGAAAGTCCGCGCATCATCAACGACGAGATCGAAGAGCTGATTCAGCGCTCTTTGGCGCGTATCGGGTCGGCCGAATACGTGATGAACGTGTACTTCGGCGAGAGTCTGGCCAAGCGTCACGGCCGTCTGGCGCGTGCGTTGTTCAACCAGTTTCCGGCGCCGCTTTTGCAGGCCAAGTTCGTGTTCCGCGGGGATGAGTGGCGCGTCGATACCCTGGGACCGATTGCGCTCGGCGAAGTGCCAACCTCGCACCTGGAATTTCTCTACGACACCGCGCGGGATCACTTCAAGCGTAAGCGGTCTCCGCGGGTGCGACGTGATTCCGCCCGCTATGACCTGGCGATCCTGGTCAATGAAGACGAGAAGGAGCCGCCGTCCAATGCGCGAGCGTTGAAGCTGTTTGAGAAGCACGCAGAGGATCTGGGCTTCGAGGTCGAGTTTCTCGACAAGTCCGATTACGGCCGAGTGGCAGAGTTTGATGCGCTGTTCATTCGCGAAACCACGGCGGTCAATCACCACACCTATCGCTTCGCCCGTCGCGGTGCGCGCGAAGGTCTTGTGGTGGTCGACGACCCCCTGTCGATCCTGAGAGCTGCCAACAAGGTTTTTCTCGCGCAGCTGATGGAGCGCCATCGCATCCCTCAGCCCAAGACGCTGCTGATTCATTCGCGCAATGTGACGCAGGTTGGGCGGGAGTTGGGCTTTCCCTGCGTGTTGAAACAGCCGGATTCCCAGTTCTCCAAGGGCGTGATCAAGGTGGAGACTGAAGCCGAGCTGCGGCGCAAGGCCAGCGACATGCTGGAGCGCTCGGATCTGATCGTGGCCCAGGGCTTTGAACCTACCGAATACGACTGGCGCGTCGGTGTACTGGATGGGGAGCCCTTGTACGCCTGTCGCTACTACATGGCCAAGGATCATTGGCAGGTGGTCAAGCGCGCTGGCAATGGGGCCAAGGTCGAGGGCAACCACGAGACCCTGGACATCAAGGACGTACCGCTTCCGGTGTTGAATGTCGCTGTCCAGGCCGCGCGCGCGGTGGGGCGGGGCCTGTATGGGGTGGATCTGAAGCAGTTCGGAAAGCGGGTCAAGGTGATCGAGGTGAACGACAACCCGAACATCGATTACGGCGTCGAGGATCTGGTGCTGAAGGATGCGCTTTACCGGCGCATCATGGAGTACTTCATTCGGCGTCTGGAGGCGCGCACCAAAACATGAGCGTGTCCCCGCGGATCCGCCGTGCTGCAAGCGCGGATCTGGATGGCATCCTTGATCTGGAGCGGCTGTTTCCCGGCGATCGCATGTCGCGCGCAGCGCTGCGCCGTTTCCTGCGTAGCGATCGCGCGGCCATCTGGGTGGCGGTTTGGCGTGGCTGCATCACCGGAGCACTGGTCATGCTGACTCGGCAGGGCAGTCGTTGGGCACGGGTTTACTCCCTGGTGGTTGATCCGGTTGTGCGCGGCCGCGGGCTGGGACAGCGCCTCGTGCGCACTGCCGAGCGTGAAGCCGGCAAGCGCGGCTGCACCGGAATGTCACTGGAAGTGCGCACGGATAATGGCCCGGCGCGAGCGCTCTACGCCCGTCTCGGATATCGTGAGGTTGCGACCTTGCCGACGTATTACGACGATAATGCGCCGGGAGTCCGCCTGCGCAAGCGCTTTGCCAGCTTATAAGCGAGAATCGGCTGGTCCCCCCGAGGTTTCTACACTATCGTTACGGACCCGCTTTTTTGGAGGAGAGAACATAATGAAGTACGCATCGCCTGTTGCGCTTGCGTTCCTGGTCGTTGCGCTGCCCACACTTGCCAAGGTCAGCGCCGATGAGGCCGCCAAGCTGAAGACCACGCTGACACCGGTTGGCGCCGAGCGCGCCGGAAACAAGGATGGCAGCATCCCCGCCTGGGAGGGGGGGCTTACCAAGGCACCGCCTTGCTACCAAGGACTTGGCACGCGTTACTGCGATCCGTTTCCTCAGGACAAGCCGCTGCTGACCATCAATAGCGGCAACGTCGCCAAGTACAAGGACAAGCTGTCTGCCGGACAGCTGGCGATGTTCGAGAAGTTTCCCGGCACCTACAAGATGAACGTGTATCAGACGCGGCGTACCGCGGCATACCCGGATTTCGTCTACGAGGCCAACTACAAGAATGCGCTGAACGCAGAGCTTGGCGGCGGCGGAGAAGCGCTGGTCAACGCCATCATGGGCATTCCGTTCCCGATTCCGAAGACCGGGGTCGAGCCGGTCTGGAACCACAAGGTGCGTTACCGGGGCCAGAGTGGCCGGCGCTGGAACAATCAGGCGGCAGTCACTTCTTCCGGCGACTACAACCTGGTCAAGCTACGTGAAGACGTGATGTTTCCCTACACCCAAAAGGGCGCCACGCCGGAAAGCCTGAACAACGTCATCATCTACTTCCTGCAGGTCGTGATGACGCCGCCGCGTCTGGCCGGCACGATCACGCTGGTCCACGAAACCATGGATCAGGTCAAGGAGCCGCGGCGTGCCTGGCAGTACAACCCGGGGCAACGCCGTCTGCGCCGTGCCCCCAATGTTGCCTACGACAACCCCGGAACGGGCGCCGACGGCCTGCGTACCAATGACCAGACCGACACCTTCAACGGTGCGACTGATCGCTACACCTGGAAGATCGTCGGCAAGAAGGAAATCTATATCCCGTACAACTCGTACGTCATCCACAGCGACAAGTACAAGATTCGGGATATCGTGCAGAAGGGGCATATCAACCAGGATCTGGCACGCTATGAGCTGCATCGCGTCTGGGTTGTGGAGGGTGAGGTCAAGCCGACCACCACCCACATGTATGCCAAGCGCCGGTTCTATCTTGACGAGGACAGCTGGCAGATCTCGCTGGTCGACATCTATGACCGCCGCGGCGCGATGTGGCGCTGGCAGGAGGCACATACGCTCCAGGCCTATGATCAGCCTTTCTACTCGCCGGTGATGGAGACGATCTATGATCTTCAGAACAATCGTTATCTCGCTCAGGCGATGAACAACGAGGACCCGGAGACCGTCGAGATGCCGTTTACGGCGAGCTACTACGAGCCGAGCAACGTGCAGAAGCAGGCGACGAAGTAGGTTTCGCATGCAACAAGAAAGGGCGCTCCACGGAGCGCCCTTTTTGTTTGCCCTGGCGGCGGCCTCGGCTCAGCGCGACAGAAATTTGCTGGTCATCTTGCGCGCCATGCGGAAGTAGAACTCGGGCGCAACCCGCTTCAGGTGATACCGCTGGCGTGCATCCGGATGCGTGATCACCAGGAAGCGGTTGCGGTTGACCGCATCGACGATGTCGGCGGCGACGTCCTCGGCCGTGACCGTGGCCTTCTGCATCAGCCGGCCGACGATCTTCTGCACCTGAGGGGCGCTGTTATGGGCGCCACCGGGAGCGTTCGCCTCCGAGGTTTCCATCAGTGCGGTCTTGAAGAAAGAGGGACAGGCCACGCTGACTCCGACCCCAAGCGGCTCCAGTTCAAAGCGCAACGTCTCGGACAACGAGATCACCGCCGCCTTGCTGACGTTGTAGCTGGCCATTGCAGGTGGATTGGCGATGCCGGCAAACGAGGCCACGTTGACCACATGCCCGCCCTGCTGTGCCGCCAGCAATGGCGCCACCGCGCGCACGCCGCGCACGCAGCCCAGCAGATTGATGTCCAGCACCCACTGCCACTGTTGCATGGGTGATTCTGCGACCGTGCCGGCGGTGGCGACCCCGGCGTTGTTGACCAGCACGTCGAGTCCGTTCCAGGCCTGCTGAACCCGGCCAACGACCTGCTCCCAGGACGCGTCGTTGGTGACGTCGTGGGCTAACGCCAGTGCGGTGCCACCCGCAGCAGTGATTGTGTCCGCGGTGCTCCGAGCGGTCTCGACACGCAAATCGCTGCAGGCGACGCGCCAGCCGTCGCTGGCGAACTTGAGTGCCAATGCGCGGCCCAGGCCGCTGCCGGCGCCGGTAACCAGCACGCGCTGATCGCGCAGGACGCGTTCGGTAGATGACATCGGCACAACTCCAGAAATGAGGGATGTGCGGATGGTAGCAACGGCGCGCTGCCCGCGTGGCGCCAGAGGGGCACCGGCTCCGGAATCCCTTAGCCGGCGTCAGCGATCAGAAAGCCTCGTTCAGCGCTTGGGCGCGCCGCCGGCCATCTCAAAGGCGCGCTGATAGATGAACTCGAAAGAGAAGCTGCGCGTATGTGCCTTGGATTCGATGTAGTCCGCCATCCGCGCCAGGCGTGCAGGCAGCTTCATGACCTTTTCCTGTGCGGCGCGGCCGATGGCCGAGAGATTCGTCAACTGGTCGAT
>JBFJKG010000148.1:0-5606 GCA_041635075.1 Solimonas sp. | reverse complement strand
TGGCCGCGCTCTACGCGTGGATGGTGCTGGACGGCGCGATGCCGGAAGACGCTCACTACGCGTTTGACCTGGGCGAGGTCCGCAGGCTCGCGGACGCGGTGCCGGGCGCCAAGCCCGAACAGATTCGCTACGAGAATGTCACCGCCTTCGAGTTCCCAGCGGCGATGGTGGTGGCCGGAGATCCGTGGTCGGCCGTGCAGATTCCGGTGTACGCCTACCAGCTGGTGTATCCGGATCGCACGGTGATCATCGATACCGCGATGACCCGCAATCTCGCCAAACCGCAATTCATGGTGCCGTACTACCACGACGACGCCTACGTGCGCGTGGAAAAGGCGCTGGACAGCGCATCGCTGGTCGTCATCACCCACGAGCATGTCGATCATATCGGCGGGCTGCTCGAACATCCGCGACTGGCCAAGCTGCTGCCGAAGACCCGTCTGACCGTGACGCAACTGGCCAACACCAGCCGCATGCTGCCTGCGCGTCTGCCGCCGGCGCCGTTCGCCGGGTATGTGCCGCTGGACTACGAAGGCATGATGGCCATCGCTCCAGGGGTAGTCCTGATCGCCGCGGCCGGACATACGCCCGGCAGCCAGATGGTCTACGTGCAGACCGCCTCAGGCCAGGAACTGCTGTTCCTCGGCGACGTGGCCTGGCAGCAGCGCAGCGTGGAGGTACAGCGCGAGCGCCCCCGCTTCGCCACCGCGCTGCTCGTGCGCGAGAACCGCGATCAGGTATTCGGGCAGCTCAAGACTCTGCACGCGCTGGCGCAAAGTCAGCCGCAGCTACACCAGATCCCGGGTCACGATGCTGCCGTCATCGCCAAACTGACCAACGCCGGCCTGCTGCAGCAGGGGTTTGCGCCTTAGCGCGCCACCCAGGCCCAGAGGCCACTGCCCAGATAGCGTTCAGTGGCCACGACAGTCGGCGTATCAAACAGGGGAGCACCCACCACCGCGACACTGGAGGGTTGGTTGAAGCTGAGCAAGCCGGTCTGCTGCTGTTCTTCGCCGTCCAGGCCCAGTTGCAGCAAGGCCCCGTTCTGGAAATCGGCAATCAACAGACTTTCGCCGTACACCGATAGATCATCCATGATCCCGCGCGTCGCCAAACGCTGGACGGGGCGCGGGCGGCCATCAGCCCCGATATCAATTGCGGCGACCGTCCCCACCGGTGGCAGGTACAGCGTCGTGTACAGGCGCTGACCACGGATCGCCAAGCCATTGGGATACTCGGGAAACGTCAGCAGCCAGGTATCCTGCTGCTGCACCCGCAGGGGATCATCCGGGCTCAGCTGCAAGCGTACGATCTTCGGCTCCAGCGCCACCGGCCCGTCGGTGATGTAGAGCCGGTGGTCGGCACCCGCAACCATGCCATTGGGTAGAGTCATGCCAGCCAGCGCCGAAATCAGAACCGGCATCGCGGAGGGGTCGGCAAGATTCAAGGCATGCAAGCCGCCCGGACATAGGGCGTAAAGGTAGCCGCGCTGCTCCGCCAAACCGCTGCAACCGCCGCCCGTCGCCAGCAACGCACGCGCCTGATAAGCATCAGCCGCGACCCGGGTGATCTCGTAGAGGTTCAGCTGGCCACTGACGAACAGACGGCCTCCCGCGGTATAGGCAATGTTCTCCAACTGCGGCAGATCAACCAGTTGCCGGCGTGCACCGCAATCCGCATTCAGACACAGGGGCGTCGCGCGCTCCGCGTCCGGACCTTGGCCATCGCCGTCGCAGGCCGCCAGCAATAGCGGCAGCAGTAGCACGGCTACGACGATACCTGCACGGCGGGTCCTGCTCATCATCATCCGGATTCGCTTCAGTCAACCAGTGCGCATCCTAAGGCCTCGGCCCGCGGCGGGTATGCCTGTTCCGACATCGGTTGTCGGGTGTGAGCTAGCATCTGCGTCACATCCGCCGACACCTGCCTCGATGGCCGCGACCCCTGACGCTACTCCTGATATCCGCTTTATCCGAGCGCAGTTCCCCGCTTTCGGGGAATCCAGCCTGCAGGACCAGGCGTTCTTCGAAAATGCGGGCGGCTCCTACGCCTGCCGACAGGTCATCGACCGCTTGGGAACCTATTATCGTCGCCTCAAGGTTCAGCCCTACTACGCCTACCCTGCCTCGACCGAAGCCGGACAGTGGATGGATCAGGCCCACGTTCGGCTCGCACGTTATCTGGGCGTGGATGCCGATGAGGTCCACTTCGGGCCATCCAGTTCACAGAACACCTATGTGCTCGCACAGGCGTTTGGCCAGTGGCTCAAGGCCGGTGACGAGATCATCGTCAGCCAGCAGGAACACGAAGCCAACAGCGGGGTATGGCGCCGCCTAGCGGCCAGCGGCATCGTCGTCCGCGAATGGGCGGTGAACCCCGGCGACGGTGCACTCGACCCAGCGGCGCTGGATCGGCTGCTGACCCCACGCACGCGGCTCGCCGTGTTCACGCACTGCTCGAATATTCTGGGGATGATCAACCCGGTGACGCAGATCACGGGCAAGCTGCGCGCGGCTGGCGTCTTCAGCCTGGTGGATGGCGTTGCGTTCGCGCCGCATGGGCTGCCGGACGTGGCCGCCTTGGGCGCCGATCTGTATCTGTTCTCCTTGTACAAGACCTATGGGCCGCATCAGGGTCTGATGGTGATACGCAAGCCGGTGCTGGAGCGACTGGGAAATCAGGGCCACTACTTCAACGCTGCGTTTGCCCGCAAGCGCCTGGTACCAGCGGGCCCCGACCATGCGCAGATTGCAGCGGCTGCCGGCATTGCCGACTACTTCGACGCCCTGGACCAGCATCACGGTGGCGGCGACGATCCGGCGCGACCCCAGCGCGTGCGCCAACTACTGCACGACGCTGAACAGCCGCTGCTGGACGAGCTGCTAAGCTGGCTGAAGCAGCGCAATGACCTGCGGCTGCTCGGACCCCACGACGCAGCGAACCGCG
Organism: Solimonas sp.; assembly: GCA_041635075.1. Lineage (GTDB taxonomy): Bacteria > Pseudomonadota > Gammaproteobacteria > Nevskiales > Nevskiaceae > Solimonas. Next base: position 2,660 of record JBFJKG010000148.1, on the reverse strand, counting down.
CCGCCACTGTCAGCATTACGCCGCTGCAACACGCCCCTGCCGATCTGGTGCCGCGGCTCGCACGCCACGGCATCATGGCGGCGGCAGGACACTTTTACGCGGTACGGCTGCTGGAGGCGCTTGGCCTGGATCCCCAACGCGGCGTGCTGCGCCTGTCGTTTCTGCACTACAGCAATCGCGCCGAGATCCGGCGGCTAATCGCCGCGCTGGACGCCGAGCTGTCCTAGCGCCATCCACCGCACCTCAACGTTACCGGAGAGATTCATGCACCTCCCTGATCACCGAAGAGCGGAACCGGCATGACCGCCTGCATCGTCTATCGCTGTGGCAAGCAGGACGAGATGTATCTGTACCTGCGTGCAGATCTGAAGCAGGAAGACATTCCGGAGCCTCTACGCCAGCGCACGGGCCGCCTCACCGAAGTCATGCGCTTGCAGCTCACGCCGGAACGCCGGCTGGCCCGGGTCGATGTGCTGCGCGTCATCGAACGACTGAGCAGTGACGGTTGGTATCTGCAGCTGCCACCGGACGGCCAGGTCCGCGCCTGGCTCAATGACAGCGATTGAGCCAGACGTGCCCGCCTCACCGCTGATCGATGCGCGCACGCTGGCGGCACGCCAGAGAGCCGGCGCGGTCGGCGTACTGCTGGATGCCCGCGCAAACGCGCAGACCTACGCCGAGGGTCATCTGCCGGGGGCGCAGCATGCCTGCCTGGAATCCCAGCTCAGCGCGGCGCAAGCACCAGGGAGCACGCCCCGGTACGGCGGCCGGCATCCGTTACCACCGCTGGCGCATTGGCGCACACAACTCGGCGCCTGGGGCATCACGCCGCACACCCCCGTGGTTGTTTACGACGATCAATCCGGAGCACTGGCGGCTGCGCGTGCATGGTGGATGCTGCGTGCAGTCGGCCACACCCAAGTACAGGTGTTGGACGGCGGCCTGTCGGCCGCGCTCAAGGCCGGCCTCGGGCTGACGACCGACGCCACCCCCTCGCGGCCGCAGCCACCCTACTCCGCCGAGCGCTGGTGTTTGCCGATCGTGGATGCCGATGAGGTCGAGCATCGGCGGCTAGACGCTGACTGGCGCGTGCTCGATGTACGCAGTGCGGAGCGCTACGCCGGGCATCTGGAGCCATTAGACCCGATTGCCGGCCATATTCCTGGCGCGCTCAATCTGAGCTACGCCAACCATCTGGCGTATGGGCAATTCAAGTCCGCCGCTGAACTGCGGTCCGAGTTCGAACGCATCCTGGGTCCGGTTCCCGCACGACAGCTGATGGTGCACTGTGGCTCCGGCGTCACTGCCTGCCACAGCCTGCTGGCACTGGAACTCGCCGGCCTGCCCGGTGCCGCGCTGTATGTCGGCGGCTGGAGCGAATGGTGCCGCGGCCAGCGCCCGATGGCGACCGGCATTACATGACGATTCCGCTGACGCCACTGCATGCGGAACTGATCCGGTTTCTGGACGACGACCAGCGCAGCGGCCTTGAGAGCGCCTGCGCACGGGTCAAGACACAGGCGGTCGATATCGGTGAGCTGCTCGACTGGGTGCAGCGATACCGGTGTGCGCCTGAAAACCGCGCCGAGGCCCTGCGAGCGTTGCGGGCTGCCCTGCAGTTACCGGTGATTCCCGGCCCGGTATGTCGCCGCGGCTGACGCAGCGGGCTGATCCGGTACGGTCGGGCATGCAGGACCATCTCCCTGTCGAGTTGAGGGCTACTCGTTCGTCGTATCGATAATGGCTGCCACTTCCGATAACAGAGCCGGGGCAAGGCGCCAGCAGAACCGATCACGACCACAAAGCGGAGTACCGAAATGCGCTTCATGATGCTGATGATTCCCAAGGGCTACGAATCTGCACCCGCAGGCACGATGCCGGATGCCAAGGCGGTCGCGGCGATGATGAAATACAACGAGTCGCTGCAAAAAGCCGGGGTGCTCCTGGCGCTGGACGGCCTGCACCCACCGTCGATGGGGGCGCGCATCCACTTCACCGGTGGCAAGCCCACGCTCACCGACGGCCCGTTCGCCGAGGCCAAGGAGGTGCTGGGCGGCTACTGGATGATTCAGGTGCGGTCGCGCGACGAGGCCATCGAGTGGGCCAAGCGCTGCCCTGCCGGCGACAACGAGATCATCGAAGTGAGGCAAGTCCAGGAGTTCGCCGACTTTCCGGCCGATGTGCAGGCTGTGGCCACCGGCCTGCAGTCGATGCAGGGGCCTGCCGCCGAGGGCAGGTAAACGTTGCCACTGGAGTCGACAATGAAATATCTGGGCCTGGCCTATTACGACGAACCTAAATTCCGTGCGCTGCCGCAGGCGCAGCTTGAAGCCCTGGTCAGCCAGTGCCCAGCGCTGGACCGCCAGATGCACGACACCGGCCGGCTGCGCGTGTCGGCCTCGCTGGGTGATTCTGCTGCCAGCGTGCGTATCCGGCCGGTCAACGGCGCACCGCGCGTAACCGACGGGCCATACGCCGAAAGCAAGGAACTCGTGGGCGGCTTTTTCATCATTGAAGCAGACACGCTGGAGCAGGCCATTGCGCTGGCTTCGATGCACCCCGCCGCACAACTGGGCGAGCACGTGGGTTGGGGCATCGAGCTGCGCCCGATCGACTACTACCATCAAACATAAGGCTCACGTTGCCACACGGAACCCTAT
>JBFJKG010000147.1:0-5662 GCA_041635075.1 Solimonas sp. | reverse complement strand
TATCTGGGTGCGGTGCCGATTGCCCGCGCACTGGATGCCGGCGCTGAGGTCGTAATTACCGGGCGCTGCGTGGACTCGGCCGTGGTGCTGGGGCCCTTGATGCATGAATTTGGCTGGGCCGAAGACGACTACGACAAACTCGCGGCCGGCTCGATCGCCGGTCACATCATTGAATGCGGGGCCCAGTGCACCGGTGGCAATTTCACTGATTGGGAGCTGGTGCGTGACGGCTACGCCGACATGGGCTTCCCGATTGTGGAAGTCGAGGCCAGCGGCGAATTTGTCGTGACCAAGCCCGAGGGGACGGGTGGCTTGGTGAGTACCCACACGGTACTGGAGCAGATGCTCTACGAGATCGGCGATCCGCGCGCCTATCTGTTGCCGGACGTGAGCTGCGATTTCACTGCGGTCAGGCTGACTCAGGTGGGCGAGCATCGGGTGCGGGTCGGCGGCTGCCGGGGTTCGGCACCGACGGCGACGTACAAGGTCAGTGCGACCTATCCAGCGGGCATGCGGTGCGCTGCGCTGTTCATGGTCGGTGGCATAGATGCCGCGAAGAAGGGGCGCGCCTCTGCCAGCGCCATTGTCGAGAAGGTGCGCCGCCAGCTGCTGGCGCAGCAGCTGGGTGACTTTACCGGCGTGGACATCCACTGCATCGGCGCAGAGGAAAGCTACGGCCCTCATGCACGCGCTGCGGCTGCAGCAACGCGTGAGGTCGTGGTCAAGATCGCGGCGCAACACCCGAATCCCAAGGCTTTGAAGCTGTTTGCGCGGGAGATCGCGCAGGCCGCCACCGGGATGGCGCCCGGATTCACCGGATACTTCGGTGGCGGCCGTCCGGAGCCGCACATGATTCCCAAGCTGTACTCCATGCTGGTACCCAAGGATCGTGTGGCGATCGAAGTCGTCGTGGGCGAGCAGCGATTCGAGGTCGCTGTGGCGACGGCAGGTGGACATCAGGCGCCGGCGCCTGAGATCGAACAACTGCCGGCTGTCGAGGTCGACGCCGGAGTCACCGTGCCGCTGATCAAGCTGGCACTGGCGCGCTCGGGCGACAAGGGCGACCACGTCAACATCGGTGTGATCGCGCGCAAACCCGAGTATTTGCCCTATATCGAGGCCGCTCTGTCGACATCTGCGCTGCGCGGCTACTTTGCCCATGTGCTGCAAGGTGGCGCACGGGGCCAGGTGGAGCGTTGGCGGCTGCCAGGCAGCGATGCCTTGAATTTCCTGCTGCATCACGCGCTGGGCAACGGCGGAGCGGCCTCCTTGCGTACGGATCCTCAGGGCAAAGCGTTTGCGCAGATGCTGCTCGATTTTCCTGTGCCGGTGCCAAAAAGCCTTGCGAATCAGCTCTGAGTGGCCGTGGGCAGTCGCCGGGACTTGACTGTTCCGCCACCGCCTAGCTGACGCCAAGGCGCTGCGAGCCGTGCTGCAGTGCACTACAATGCGACTCCCTTTTTCACACCCAGCCGGTTCCGCAGCTGCGGGGCCGCCAGGAAACGCACGCTATGTCCCTAGAACGTGATGTGATGGAGTACGACGTCCTCGTCGTCGGCGGCGGCCCAGCCGGGCTGTCGGCGGCGATTCGTCTGAAGCAGAAGGCCGCTGAGGCCGGCAAGGAAATCAGTGTCTGCCTTGTAGAGAAGGGCTCCGAAATCGGCGCTCACATCCTCTCAGGCGCCGTTTTCGAGCCGCGCGCGCTCGATGAGCTGATTCCGGACTGGAAGGCCAAGGGTGCACCGCTGAACGTTCCGGTCGCTGGCGACGACATCTACTTCTTCCGCAGTTCGACCGCGGCCTTCAAGATGCCCGGCCTGTTTGTGCCCAAGCCGATGCATAACGAGGGCAACTATGTCGTGTCGCTCGGCAATGTTTGCCGCTGGCTCGGTCAGCAGGCCGAAGAACTGGGCGTCGAGATCTACCCGGGCTTCGCCGCGCAGCATGCGATCGTTGAAGACGGCGCGGTCAAGGGTGTGACCATTGGCGACATGGGCATCGACATCAAGGGCGAGCACAAGTCCGATTTCGCGCCGGGCATGGAGTTGCGCGCCAAATACACGCTGTTTGCCGAAGGTTGCCGGGGGCACATCGGCAAGCAACTGATCGCCCAGTATGGCCTCGATAAGGAGGCCGACCCGCAGCACTACGGTATTGGCATCAAGGAGATCTGGACGGTTCCCGCGGACAAGCACAAGCCTGGCCTGGTCGTGCATGGCGCCGGCTGGCCGCTTGATCTGCTCGGCACCGATGCGATGGGCGGTGCGTTCCTGTATCACTTCGAGAACAATCAGGTGGTCGTCGGCCTGATTGTCGACCTCTCGTACACCAATCCCTACCTGTCGCCGTTCGACGAGTTCCAGCGGTTCAAGCATCACCCGGTGATCGCGCAGTACCTCGAGGGGGGCACGCGCACCTCCTACGGCGCGCGCGCGCTGGTCAAGGGGGGGCTGAACTCGCTGCCCAAGCTGACGTTCCCGGGCGGCGTGCTGATCGGCGACGATGCCGGCACGCTGAACTACGCCAAGATCAAGGGCAGCCACACCGCGATGAAGAGCGGCATGCTGGCGGCCGAGGCTGCGGCCGAGGCAGTGCTGGCCGGCCGCGAGGGCGGCGACGAGCTGACCACCTACAGCGAGAAGTTCAAGGCCAGCTGGCTCTACGAGGAACTGTACAAGTCGCGCAACTTCGGCGTATTCCTGCACAAGTTCGGCGCGCTGATCGGCGGTGCGATCAACTACGTTGAGCAGAACTGGTTTGGCGGCAAGTTCCCATGGACCTTCCATGACCTCAAGCGCGACCACGAGTCGCTGAAGCTGGCCAAGGACTCGCAGAAGATCGAGTACCCCAAGCCGGATGGCAAGCTGTCGTTCGACAAGTTGTCGTCGGTGTTCCTGTCGAGCACCAACCACGAGGAGGACCAGCCGGTTCACCTTGTGTTGAAGGACAAGAGCATCCCGATCGCCAAGAACCTGCCGATGTATGCAGAGCCGGCTCAGCGATACTGCCCGGCGGGTGTTTATGAAGTGGTGGGCGAGGGCGACGCGCAGCGCTTCCAGATCAACGCTCAGAACTGCGTGCACTGCAAGACCTGCGACATCAAGGATCCGGCTCAGAACATCACCTGGGTCGCGCCGGAAGGTGGCGGCGGCCCCAATTACGCCAACATGTAGGTTGGTCAATCCCGATTTTTGCGTGTAACCGAGAGTCAATCGATGAAAGCATTGGTGAGTGTCAAACGCGTGGTGGACTACAACGTCCGCATACAGGTGAAGTCGGATGGTTCAGGTGTCGTCACCGACGGCGTCAAGCATTCGATGAATCCTTTCGATGAGATCGCGATGGAAGAGGCGGTCCGCCAGAGGGAGAAGGGCAAGATCACCGAGATCGTTGCCGTCACCATCGGTGGCGACAAGAACGAAGAGACCCTGCGTTCGGCGCTGGCCTTCGGCGCTGATCGCGCGATCCATATCAAGGAAGCCGGTGAGGTTCAGCCGCTGACTGCCGCCAAGGCCTTTGCCGCAGTGATGAAGAAGGAAGAGGCCAAGGTGTTTTTCGCCGGCAAGCAGGCGATTGACGACGACGCCAACCAGACCGGACAGATGCTGGCCGCGCTGCTGGATATCGCCCAGGCGACGTCCGCTTCCAAGGTCGAGTTCGACGGCGACAAGGCCACGGTCACCCGTGAAGTCGATGCTGGCCTTGAAACGCTGGAGATTGATCTGCCGGCCGTCATCACCGCCGACCTGCGATTGAACGAGCCGCGCTACCTGAAGCTGCCGGACATCATGAAGGCGAAGAAGAAGCCGATTGAGGCGATCAGCTTTGCTGATCTCGGCGTGACCCCGGTGGCGGGCCTCAAGACCACCAAGACAGCGGCACCGGCCGGGCGCTCCAAGGGTGTCATGGTCAAGACTGCCGACGAACTGGTTGCCGCCCTCAAGGCGAAGGGACTCCTCTAATGAGCAAAATTCTACTGATTGCAGAACATGCCGAAGGCAAGCTCAACGCCTCGGTTGCCAAGACGCTGGCTGCCGCCTCACAGATCGGTGGCGAAGTCCATGTAGCGGTGTTCGCAGCCGATGGCGCGGACGTAGCCGCCCAGGCCGCCAAGCTCGACGGCGTGGCCAAGGTGCTGGTGGTGAACAATGCCGCCAATGCCAACCCGGTGTCCGCCGTGCTGGCACCGCAGGTGGTGGAACTGGCCAAGGGCTACAGCCACGTGCTGCTGCCAGGTACGACCTTCGGCAAGGATCTGGCACCGCGCGTCGCTGCCAAGCTGGATGTGGTGCAGGTCTCTGACGTCATGGCGGTGCACAGCGCCACCAGCTTTGACCGTCCGACCTATGCCGGAAACGCGATCACCACGGTGGAAGCGCCGGCGGGCACGGTGGTTGCCACCGTGCGTAGCGCCTCGTTTACTGCGGTGGCGGCCAGCGGCAATGCGGCAGTGGAGACGGTGTCCGTCTCGGCCGCGCTGCCGACGCATACCCGTTACGTCAAGCTGGAAGCGCAGAAATCGGAGCGTCCGGACTTGCAGTCGGCCAATCGTGTGGTATCAGGCGGTCGCGCGCTGGGTTCGTCGGAGAACTTCAAGGTCATCTTCGATTTTGCCGACAAGATCGGCGCTGGCGTCGGTGCCTCGCGTGCCGCCGTGGACTCCGGCTATGTGCCGAACGACATGCAGGTCGGCCAGACGGGCAAGATCATCGCCCCCGAGCTGTATTTCGCGATCGGCATCTCCGGCGCGATCCAGCATCTGGCGGGCATCAAGGATGCGCGCACCATCGTTGCCATCAACAAGGATCCGGAAGCCCCGATCTTTGAGATCGCAGACTTTGGCCTGGTCGGTGATTTGTTCACGGTCGTGCCGGAACTGACCGCGAAGGTCTAAGCGCAGCCGCGTGTACTAACGAAGGCCGGGATTCCCGGCCTTCGTCATTTGTGGAGAGGGAGAACATGGGTTACCAGTCGGTTTTTGCAGCGCAGTCGTTCCAAGGGCAGACCATCGTCGTGACCGGAGGCGGTTCCGGCATCGGGCGTTGTACAGCGCACGAATTGGCCGCACTGGGTGCCACAGTCATCATTACCGGCCGCAAGCAGGAGAAGCTGGACCAGACAGTGGCCGAGATCACGGAGGATGGCGGTCGCGCAGCCTGCTACGCCTTCGACATCCGTGACGAGGAGGCGGTGCGTGACAACATCAAGCAGATGCTTGTTGCGCATGGCCAGGTTCACGGCCTGGTCAACAACGCGGGCGGTCAGTATCCGATGCCGCTGGCGATGATCAGCAAGAAGGGCTGGGACGCCGTGGTTGCGAATAATCTCACCGGCGGCTTTCTGGTGGCGCGGGAGCTCTACACGCAGTGCATGAAGAAGCAGGGCGGGGCGATCGTGAACATGATTGCCGACATGTGGGGCGGCATGCCCGGCATGGGGCACAGCGGTGCTGCGCGCGCCGGCATGCTCAACTTCACCGAGACTGCGGCCATCGAGTGGGGGGTTTCGGGCGTACGCGTCAATGCCGTGGCCCCGGGGTACGTGGCTTCCAGCGGCATGGATCACTACGACCCCAGCTTTGCCAAGGAAGTGATTCCCAAGCTCTCGGGTCTGGCACCGCTCAAGCGCATGGCCGAAGAAGCTGAAGTCAGCAGCGCCATCG
>JBFJKG010000146.1:0-5673 GCA_041635075.1 Solimonas sp. | reverse complement strand
GTCTTCAGCGACGCCAGGTCCGAACCCGAGCCGGGCTCGGAGTAGCCCTGGCACCACCAGTCTTCACCCGAGAGGATGCGTGGCAGAAAGTGCTGCTGCTGCGCGGCATTGCCAAAGGCCATGATCACCGGCGCAACCATCACCAGCCCGAATGGCAACAGCGCCGGAGCGCCGGCATCCGCGCATTCTTCGTTGAAGATGTGCTGCTGCACCGGACTCCATGCGGCACCTCCAAACTCGGCCGGCCAGTTCGGCGCGACCCAGCCCTGGCGGTATAGGGTGCGGTGCCAGCTTAAAAAGTCTTCCTTGCTCAAGCGCTTGCCCTGCAACACCTTGTCGCGAACATCGGGCGCCAGGTTGTCGGCGATGAAGCGTCGGACTTCCGCGCGAAAGTCCTGCTCTTCCTGGGTGAAGTTGAAATCCATCGAACCGCTCCAGAATCAGTGTGCCGGGGGAGCTTAGTGGGCAGCCCGGTTCTGGACAAATGAACCGCGCGCATGACCGCCTATCGATTGCGTGCATTTGTAAGCTCGACAGGTGCGCACTAGTCTGCCGAACCTGCGAAATTCCAATAGCGAGGAGCTGTAATGAGCGTCAGTCAATATCAGGTGCATGGCGCGGTTGCCGTGATCACGATGAACCATCCGCCGGTCAACGGTCTCGGGCACGCCTTGCGTCAAGGCATTGCCGAAGGCCTCGCCAAAGCAGCACAGGACGCGGCGATCAAAGCCGTGGTGCTGACCGGCAGCGACAAGGCATTCTCCGGTGGCGCTGACATCCGCGAGTTCAACTCGCCGAAGATGCTCGCCGAGCCCAACCTCCATACCTTGATCGAGACGCTGGACGCAGCAACCAAGCCAGTCGTCGCGGCGATCTCCGGCGTGTGCCTCGGCGGCGGCCTGGAACTCGCACTCGGCTGCCACTACCGCGTGGCGCGCAAGGACGCACAGATCGCACTGCCGGAGGTAAAGCTGGGCCTGCTGCCCGGCGGCGGCGGCACTCAGCGGCTACCTCGCGTGGTCGGCGTGGAGACCGCGCTCAACATGATTGTCACCGGCGACATGCTGCCTGCGCAGAAACTGGCCGAGACTGCATTGTTTGATCAGCTGGTTGAGGGCGATGTGTTGCCGGCGGCGATCGCCTTCGCCGAGACCCTGGTGGCCAATAACCGGACCGTGCGGCGCGTACGCGACATCAAAGTCGAACTGGCCGACGCGCCCGCTTTCTTTGCGGCCGCTCGCAGCCGCGTGCAAAAGGCGGCTAGCCGGCTGCCGGCGCCGATGAAATGCCTGGAGTGCGTCGAGGCCGCCGCAACCCAATCGTTCGATGACGGCATGGCCGTTGAACGCGAGGGCTTTACCTTTCTCGTCAACGGGCCGGAGTCGCGCGCGCTGCGGCACGCCTTCTTTGGCGAGCGCGCCGCCAGCAAGATTCCGGACGTGCCGGACGATACGCCACTGCGTCCGATCCGCTCGGCTGCGGTCATCGGCGCCGGCACCATGGGCGGCGGCATCGCGATGAACTTTGCCAACGCCGGCATTCCGGTATTGGTGCTGGAGATGAAGCAGGAGGCACTGGATCGTGGTTTCGCGGTGATTCGCAGGAACTATGAGAACGCGGTGAAGAAGGGCAAGCTCACTCAGGAGAAACTTGAGCAGCGCATGGCCCTGCTGAAGCCGACGCTGGACTATGCCGAGCTGGCGCAGGCCGACATCGTCATTGAGGCGGTGTTCGAGGACATCGAGGTCAAGCGCGCTGTCTTCACCCAGCTCGATGCGGTCATGAAGCCGGGCGCAATCCTGGCCAGCAACACCTCCACGCTGGACCTCAACAAGATTGCCGCATTCACGCGACGACCCGAAGACGTGGTGGGCCTGCACTTCTTCTCGCCCGCGAACATCATGCGCCTGCTGGAAGTGGTGCGCGGCGAGAAGACGGCCAAGGATGTGCTGGCGACCGTGATGAAGCTGGCCAAGACCATCCGCAAGCTGCCGGTCGTTGCCGGTGTCTGCGACGGCTTCATCGGCAACCGCATGATCAACAAGTACAGCGCTGAGGCACTGCGTTTGCTCGACGAAGGCGCGCTGCCACAGCAGGTTGATGGCGCGATGGAGCGCTACGGCTTTGCGATGGGGCCGTTCCGCATGAGCGATCTGGCCGGCAATGATGTGGGCTGGCTGATCCGCAAGCGTCACTACACCGAACATCCACAGATGCACCGCGAGGCCGTGGCCGATCAGCTATGCGAACGTGGCCGCTATGGCCAGAAGGTCGGCAAGGGCTGGTATCGCTATGAGGCCGGCGACCGTACCGCGCACCCCGACTCAGAAGTCGAGCAGCTGATTGTTGAGCAGCGAAGGGCCGCGGGCATCAGCGCACGCACGCTCAGTGATGAAGAGATCGTCGAGCGCCTGCTGTACGCACTGGTGAATGAGGGTGCACGCATCCTCGAGGAAGGCATTGCCCTGCGCGCCTCGGACATCGACATGATCTATCTCAATGGCTACGGCTTTCCGTTGCACCGTGGCGGGCCTATGCTGGCGGCGGACGAGATCGGCCTTGCGCACGTTGTCGAGCGGCTGAAGTTCTATGCGGCACGACCGGGTGCAGATGCCGCGTTCTGGACGCCAGCGCCACTGCTGACGCAACTGGCCGGCGCCGGAAAAACGTTCAACTGATTGCAACGGGCAACAAAAAAGGCCGGGCGCATATGCCCGGCCTTTTGCTTGGTTGTGCGAGGAGCTAGGCGACGCGTGCGCGAAGCGCCGACATCTCGATCATCTCCTTGCGTTCCGCATCGTAATCGCCGGCGATGTAAGCCTTGCTGAAGTCGTCGACCAGAATCACGTCGTAGCGCACCTGGTCGTATTCCGCTGCCTGATCCGCCTCGCTGCGGGTCATCAGGTTCCGCGCCACGGCATCGCTGAGACGGTCAGCCACGCTATCGCCCGTCAGCTCGCCTTTGGCAGCCAACTTGTAGAACTTGACGTAACCCTCCTCGCAGCGCTGTGACACAGCCCAAGCGTGCTCCATGCGGCCGATCGGCTCGTGCTGACCGCCGTTCTTGAATACCAGCCAGGAAATGCGCTCGCGCGTATCGCTGGGCTCCAGCAGCATGTCGGCCACCTCTGCATTGAGCGCATCGCTCACCGGACGGAAGTGATTGCCCACCGGGAACACCACCATCCGCATCACCGCGCGAGCCCAGGCCACCGGGAAATTGCGGATGAACTGCTCGAACGCCTGCGCGATTTCATTCAACGCGTGCTCCAGCGCCCAGCGCGCGTGCGCCAGTTCGGTCTGGCTCTTCGGTCCTTCCAGGTAAAACTTGGCGACACAGGAGGCAATGTAGAGCTGACTCAGCACGTCGCCCAATCGCGCCGACAGCCGTTCCATGAACTTGAGCTTGCCACCGAGCACACCCATCGTCAGATCCGAGCAGAACGCCAGCGCCGCCGAAAAGCGCTCCATATCACGGAAGTACGGCGCGAGCTCACCCTCAACCGGAGCGCGCGCGAGCCGTGCGCCGGTCAGTCCGAGCGTCAGCGCGCGTACCGCACGATTGACCGAGAAGCCGATGTGACCAAAGAGCAGACGATCAAATTTCTTGAGGTCATTGTCACGCGCTGCCTCCATCTCCGGAAACACGTACTCGTGGCAGCGAATCGCGCCCTGACCAAAGATCATCAGATTGCGCGTGAGGATGTTTGCGCCCTCAACCGTGATCGCCACCGGCGCCGCCTTGTAGGCGGTGGCCATGAAGTTGCGTGGCCCTTGCTGGATGGCCTTGCCGGCCATGACGTCCATGCCATCCATCACGACTTTCCGCATCAGCTCGGTCATGTGGTACTTGGCAATCGCCGTCACCACCGAAGGTGCGCAGTGGTCGACTGCCGAGGCGGTCATGATGCGCATCGCCTCCAGCGTGTAACCGAGGCCGGCAATGCGGCCGGTAGCTTCCTGTACGCCTTCGAACTTGCCGATTGACACCTTGAACTGGCGCCGCATGCGCGCGTAAACGCCGGTCATGCGATACGCCACCTGTCCAGCGGCCGTACCCAGCGCAGGCAGCGAGATCCCGCGTCCAGCCGAAAGGCATTCCACCAGCATGCGCCAGCCCTTGCCGGCCATCGTCGGTCCGCCAATGATCCAGTCCACCGGAATGAACACGTCATGTCCGTGGATGGTGCCGTTGTGAAACGCCGCGCCGGGATAGTGGCGGCGGCCAATCTCGACACCTGGATGACGCGCCGGAATCAGTGCGCAGGTAATCCCCATCTCGCCGCCGGGGGCGTCTCTGGACAGCTCGCCCAGCAGACCGTCCGGATCGCGCAGCTTGAAGGCCAGGCCAACCACGGTCGCCACCGGTGCCAGCGTGATGTAGCGCTTGGAGAAGTTGAGGCGGATGCCGAGCACCTTCTTGCCCTCGTGCTCGCCGTAGCAGACCACGCCGAGATCCGGCATCGCGGTGGCATCCGAGCCCACCTCGGGGCCGGTCAGTCCGAAGCAGGGCAGTTCCTCGCCGGACACCAGACCCGGTAACCAATACTTCTTCTGCGCCTCGGTGCCGTAATGCATCAGCAGCTCACCGGGGCCCAGCGAATTCGGCACCATCACGGTTACCGCCATCGCGATCGACTTGGTCGCCAACTTGGTGACGACGGCGGATTGTGCATTGGCGGAGAAGCCCAGACCGCCGTACTCCTTCTTGATCAGCATGGCGAGAAACTTCTTCTCGCGGATGTAGGCCCAGACTTCGGCCGGCATGTCCTTGAGCTCGTACTCGATCTTCCAGTCGTCGCAGAGCTTGCATAGTTCCTCGCACTCGTTGTCGAGGAACGACTGCTCTTCCGGCGTCAGCTGGGTGTACTTGAAGTCCAGGAGCTTGTTCCAGTCAGGGCGGCCCCTGAACATCTCGGCCTCCCACCAGACGTCGCCCGCCTCCAGCGCTTCGCGCTCGGTGGACGACATTTCCGGCAGCACCTTCTTGAATACGGCGAAGATAGGGCGTGTCAGCAGAGTACGACGCAGCGGGCGCAGATTCAGCAGCAAAGCCAGCGCTGCAAAGACACCCCCGACAACGGTGAAGGTGGTAGCGCCCATGAACCCGAACATCTTCAGGCACGCCAGCAGCACGGCCGCCGCTGCTGTCCAGATCAGTAGCGGTGCTCCGATGTACGCCAGCAGCCAACAGGTGGCGAAGGTGATCAGGATGATGGCTAGAACGGTCATGGCTACAACTCCGGAAGATGGAAAACCTTATGAATGGCCACTGCTGCGGTGCATGGGCACCACGTGTGGGTGGCTATCTCCCGCGCTCTTGTCCCCCGCCTCCCGGGGAATAAGCGTCTTGATCATCAGCTTCAGATAATCATTGAACTGCGCCCCGCTGGGCATCAGGTCCGGCGAGTCTCGCCGAATCTGCAGATTGCCCATGAACGTGGCGTACGCAAAGCGCGCCCAATGTCGGGCGCGTGCATCCTCAAACCCCAGCGCCTGATAGCAGGCCACCAGGTACTCCATGCGTCGCGCAGACACGCGCTGCACGAATTCATTGACCAGCGGATTGTCTTCAGCTGCGGCGATGGCGAGATACAAGCGTCCGGAGCGATAGCCCGCGTTAGCCTCCCGGAACACCTTGACGATTCGCTGATAGGGGTCAGCCTCGTCGCC
>JBFJKG010000145.1:0-5677 GCA_041635075.1 Solimonas sp. | reverse complement strand
TTCTAGTACCAGGCCGCTGTCGGATACCGCTGGCTGCTCGAGGCGCGCGCGGCCGCTGCGGATGTCGAGCGGACGAAACAGGCGCGCCAATGTGTCCTGCCACAAGGTCTGCGGTGGTGCGGCCTCGGTGGCGATGACCTGTCTCAGTAGCTGGGGCAGGGCGGCGCTGCCCGATGGCCCGGCCATGCGTTCGAGTACACGTTGCCGCAGCGGAAAGTACAGCCAGCCGACCAGCGCCAGGCCCAGACTCAGGGCCAGCGTGGGATCCAGCTTCAGCGCGTAGATCAGCAGCAGTCCAACGGCGATCAGCAGCGCGCCGCTGAGCAGGACCGTCCAGGCGTTGAGCCACCAGCGATCGAGCTCGAACAGGCGATAGCGGGCGATGCCGAAAGCCAGGCCCAGATAGATCAACAGGAACAGGGCGAAGGCGTAGGCCTGCAGCGATCCGGTGTCGGCGCCAAACAGGGCGGGTACGAAGATCAAACCCAGAAACAGGCTGCTGCCGGAGAACCAGGCCAGCAGAAACCACTGCAGGGCGGCCCGCTCCAGCGGGCGCTGGCGGGTGCGCCGCCACTGCAGTACCGCGAGCACGATAGTGGCGGTAAAGCCCGCCAGTATCGGCAGCCGCAGCGAGATGTCGAAGTCGGGTAGCCACTGCAGGGCCGATGCCAGCGCCAGGCCCAGATAGACGCTGATCAGGGCCGGGCCGGGATCCGCGCGGCCGAGGCGGGTGGGGTAGTGCCAGAGCGTGCTGATAAAGGCAGCACAAAACAGCAGGGAGCCGCAGCCGTTGATCGCATGCAGCAGACGAAACAGCGATCCTTCCAGTGCCAGCTCACGTGTGCTGTAGACCGCGGCAGCCCCGGCGCTGAGCATCAGGCCCAGGCCGGTGATGACCAGATAGCCTGCCGCCGGGTCGGTGCGCCGGAATGCGTATACGCCGACCCCCACCATCAGGCCGCTGCCTGCGACCAGTAGTTGCAGCCAGAAGCTTGCGGGCAAGCTGGCCAGCGGGCGCTGTGATGCAGGTTCCACGGCGTGGGTTTGGCCATCGCTCGTATACAGCAGCAACCGCGGCTGCAGCAGCAGCGCATGCAGGGCCTGCTGGCGTAGCAGGAACTCGCGGTAGTCGCCGACGCGCACGTGGCTGGTATCGGGCTCTGGAGACAGGTCAGCGCCTTCGGGCGTGAACATCGGGCCCTGCGGCGCCGCCAGCTGCGTCAGGCGCGTACCGCTGCCGATCGCAGCCGTGGGGCCGCTGCTGTTCAGCACCTGCAAACCTGCAATTCCGGGATCTGCGGGTGCCAGCGTCAGCCCCAGCCAGGGCTGGTGCACAGCGAGCCAGATGAGGCCAAACGTGACCGCCGCAACCAGAGACAAGGCTGAAGCCAGCCAGCCGGCGGGTGGTAGCCGGTGCAGGAAGGAGGTTACGGACATGCGCGAAGCATAGCGAAGTACGGTTCAGCGTCCGGTGCCGCCAGCACAGCGTGCAGCCGGGCGAGGGTCCACCGGGTGATATTGGCGGAGAGAGAGGGATTCGAACCCCCGGAACCTTGCGGTTCAGCGGTTTTCAAGACCGCCGCAATCGACCACTCTGCCATCTCTCCAACGGCGCGCATTGTAGCGAAGCGATTTCGTCAGCGCGCGTCCAATCCATTAAAATCGCCGGCCTTAGCGCCGGACTGGCCGGCAAAACCTCCTAACCGCGGAGTTGAGATTCATGAACGAGAAGGTACTGCACGAAATCGCGTTGGCCATGGTGGCTCCAGGTAAGGGCCTGCTGGCCGCCGATGAGAGCACCGGCACGATCGGCAAGCGCTTCAGCAGCATCGGAGTTGAGAATAACGAGCCGAATCGCCAGACCTATCGCGACATGCTGTTCACGACACCAGGCTTTGAACAGCACACTTCCGGCGTCATCCTGTTCGAGGAGACGCTGTTTCAGAAGGCGCTGGACGGCACGCCGATGGCCAAGCTGCTGCAGAGCAAGGGTGTGATTCCCGGCATCAAGGTCGACAAGGGCGCCAAGGATCTGGCCGGCGCACCCGGCGAGACCATCACCGAAGGTCTGGATGGCCTGCGCGAGCGTCTGGCTCAGTATCACGAGGCCGGCGCGCGGTTTGCCAAGTGGCGCGCAGTGATCACGATCGGCAATGGCATTCCCAGCGACTATTGCATACACACCAATGCTCACGCGCTGGCGCGCTACGCTGCGCTGTGCCAGGAAGCCGGCATCGTGCCGATCGTCGAGCCTGAAGTGCTGATGGATGCCGACAACACGATCGAGGTCTGCGAGGACGTCACCAATCGCACCCTGGCCGCGGTCTTCCGTGAACTGCGTCAGCAGCGCGTACTGCTGGAAGGCATGATCCTGAAGCCCAATATGGTGATCGCGGGCAAGAAGTGCCCGGTGCAGGCTGATCGCCAGGCGGTAGCGGTCGCAACGCTGCGCACGCTGAAGCGCCACGTGCCATCCGCTGTGCCCGGCATCGCGTTCCTGTCCGGTGGTCAATCAGACGAGGATGCGACCGCGCATCTCGACGCGATGAACAAGCTGGGCCCGAATCCGTGGAAGCTGACGTTCTCCTACGGTCGTGCCCTGCAGGCGGCAGCGCTGAAGGCCTGGGGCGGCAGCAATGCCGACGCCGGCCGCAAGGCGCACCTGCATCGCGCCAAGATGAATGGCCTCGCGGCCCTCGGACAGTGGAGCGCGGCGCAGGAAAAAGCCGCGTAAAACGACTGAGCATGATCAGGCCGCCTGACGAGCAATCGCAGGCGGCTTTTTTGTAAGCGGAGGACTGGCATGAAGGCGATGCAGTATCGGCGGTATGGCGGCCCCGAGGTCATCGAACTCTGCGAGCTGCCGCGCCCCGATCCGGGCCCGGGTCAGGCGCTGATCCGGGTCGAGGCGTGCGCGCTGAACCCGAAGGATGCCTTGACCCGCAGTGGCAAGTTTGCGCGCCTTGCCGGGCCCTCGTTTCCCAAGGGTCTGTGCTACGACTACGCCGGAACGGTGGCGGCGGTGGGCGCGGGGGTCACGGATGTGGTGGCGGGCGATGCCGTCTACGGCATGCTGAACGGCTGGAACGCCTGCGCCGCAGCCGAGTATTTGCTGGCCGGGCCAGAGGAGCGTGCCCGGCGGCCAATGTCGATTGCGGCCGCAGCCGCGGCCGGCTTGCCGCTGGCTGCGCAGACCGCGTTGCAGGCCCTGCGTGATCTAGGGGGTGTCGGGCCGGGCAGCCGCGTGGCGATTCATGGCGCTTCGGGCGGTGTCGGCACTGTGGCAGTGCAGATTGCCAAGTGCCTGGGCGCCGAGGTGACCGCGCTGTGTGGTGCGGACGCTGCGGATCTGGTGCGCGGTCTTGGGGCCGACAGCGTGCAGGACTACCGCGTAATTCCACCTCCGGCATTGCCCGGACAGTTTGACTGCATATTCGACGTGTTCGGCAATCAGTCACTGGCCAAGCTGCGTTCGCGGTTGGCACCCCGGGGGCGGTACGTCAGCACCGTGCCGAATCCGCGTAACTTCCGCGATCATCTGCTGACCCGGTGGTGGCCGGGCCGGCGCGGCCTGCTGGTCGTCGTGAAGTCACGGCGCGCAGATCTGGAGCAGCTTGCAGCCTGGGTGAATGCGGGCCAGCTCAGGCCGGTCGTCGCGCACACGCTGACCTTGGAGGACATGCGCAAGGCGCATGAGCTGATTCAATCCAAGCGGACCCACGGCAAGATCATCCTGACCGTGGCCTAGCGGCAGCCGCGCTGCGGATACGCACCGATATCAGGCGGTGCGCATCTCGTCCATCATTTCCAGAACCCGGCGTTCCGCCCAACTGCTCAGACCCAGGTTCTCGATAAAGCCGCAGTGTCCGCCATGCGTTGGCGTTTGCAGATAGCGCACGGCGCCGGCAATCCGGAAATCAAGGAAGTCTTCATACGGAACCACCGGATCATCCTGTGCGGTGATCAGCGCCAGCGGTGCCGGTGCGGCTTCCAGCAGATCGGGCGTCAGGGTGTAGGCCTTGAAGTAGGCGTCGAGTTCATCGTATTCGGTGTGGTCGGCGACAAAGCGTGCGGTGATGTCGTGCAACCGCTTCGGTTCAACCAGCCCTTCTAGGCGCAGATCGGGGAATGCACGCTGCTTGGCGGCGACGGTCTTGCGCCACTTGTCGGCGAAATAGAGTCGAAACAGCACCGGTCCTTCGTCGATAGCGCGCACGGTGGCCGCGGGGTTGATCGCTGGACAGATCCCTATGGCCAGGTTGGGTCGTACGCCGGCGGGTGGGCCGTACAGACCGACTCGCAAGGCGAAATTGCCGCCCAGCGAAAAGCCCACCACGAACAGCGGTTGCACCGGATCCAGCGTCTGCACGGTGCGGATGGCACCGATGACCTCGCGTATGCGTGCGGAGTGAAACACTTCGCGGTTGAGGTGGTGCGTACCGCCGTGGTCACGCAGATTGAGGCGAAACACGTTGTAGCCGGCGGCGTAGGCCGCGCACGCCATCGAATACAGATAGGTCGAATCATGGCTGCCTTCCCAGCCGTGAATCAGCACCACCAGACCTTTGACAGCGATGTTCGCGGGCTGGCGCGAGTGCTGGCCGCTCAGGCGGATGCCGTCACCGGCATCGAGGATATGCGCCTGCGCGACGGCTTCCATCTGCGAGCCGCGCGCCAGCCAGCGACGACGACGCGGGCTCTTGGTGGCCAGAATGGACTGGATCTGCGCGTGGCGGATCAGCCAGGGCGGATGAAAGGCATCGGCATTCATAACAGGCGGTCGAGTATGCCTTCGTAGATGCAGGCGAGCCGATCGAGGTCAGCAACGTTCACATGCTCGTCGGTCTTGTGAATGCTGTCATTGACCGGCCCGATCTCCACGGTTTCCGCGCCCCACGGTGCGATGAAGCGCGCGTCCGATGTGCCGCCGCCGGTGAACAGGCTGGGAGTCAGCTGCGTGACTTCCGCGATGCTGGACTGGGCGGCCTTGATCAGCGGGCCGTTGCGGGTCAGGAAGGGTTCGCCGCTGAGCCACCAGTCGGCCTCGTAGCGCAGACCGTGCCGGCTCAGAATCTCGGTGACGCGCGCCTTCAGTTCCTCAGCCGTCGATTCGGTACAGAAGCGGAAGTTGAAGATCAGATCGGCGTGGCCCGGGATCACGTTGTTGGCCCCGGTGCCGGCGTGCAGATTCGAGATCTGGAACGAGGTGGGCGGGAAGTGCGCGTTACCCTGATCCCAGACGGTGCTGCTGAGCTCCGCGAGCGCGGGTGCCAGCCGATGTATCGGGTTGTCGGCTTTCTCCGGATAGGCCACGTGCCCTTGCTTGCCGAGTACCTTGAGGTTGCAGCCCAGCGAGCCACGTCGGCCGATGGTGATGCGATCACCCAGCTGGCTGGCTGCGGTGGCTTCACCGACGATGGCATAGTCGGGCGTGATTCCGCGCTGCTTCAGCACCTCGACGACATGGCGGGTGCCGTGCCGCGCCGCTCCTTCTTCGTCGCTGGTGATCAGGTAGGCGAGGGTGCCGGTGATGGATTTGCGCGCCAGCAGACGCTCGGTGGCCACGATCATTGCCGAAATTCCGGACTTCATGTCGGCCGCGCCGCGGCCATAAAGCACACCGTTGCGAATTTCGGGCTCGAACGGATCGGAATGCCACAGTTCGCGGGGGCCGGGC
>JBFJKG010000144.1:0-5734 GCA_041635075.1 Solimonas sp. | reverse complement strand
GCGTTAGTGCCTCGGATCCAGGCAGTGTGCGCAGCGCCAGCAGCGCATGCAGCAGGCGCGGCCCCTCGGCAGTGAGGTGCAGTACGTGGCTCAGCGCAGCGACGGTCTCGGCGTCTGCCGCGATAGCCAGCGCCTGCGCGGACGATGCGCCGTGGTCATCGCCTAGCGTATCGATCAGGTGTCGGCGCACGTCGGCGTCGACAGTGACCAGTGGCGCCATGGCTATGCGCGCGGCCGAGGTCAGCGCAGGTTGCTGCGCCGCGTGCATCAGCAGCGGCCGGGCGATGTCCGCAGGCAAGCGCGCAGTGACATCTGCCAGCAGTGCATAGCTGTCTGCCGTTATCGGCAACGCGAACATGCGCAGTGCCGTGTCTGCGGTGGCCCGTCGTTGCCAAAGGGCCAGCAGTGGCGCGGGCTCGTCAGGAATGCCACGAGCCTGCAGTGCGTCGAGTTCGGTGGGTGTCGCGCGCTCGATATAACGCGCCCAGGCGCGCGCCTGCAGTGCGGGCGGCAGCACCGGCACCGCCTCCCCGCGCAGGCTACGCGCGATCAGGGCCTCCGCTGCCGCCAGGTCCCACAGTTGCAGCGTGCCGCGCGCGGTAGCGGCAATCGCAAATGCAGGGACGGGGCCGCCACGCGCCTGCTCCACCTCCAATGGATCGGTCATGACCTGCGACGAGTATTCAGTGAGCGCGCTGACTGCGGTGCGGGTTGCCGCCAGTGGCCGCACCGATGCGCGCAGTCGCAACAGTGCGGCATGCACTGCGGCCTCGGCCGGCAGTGGCCGGCTGGTCAACTCGGCTTGAGTGCGCAAAAGCGCGGCCGCGAGGCTGGCTTCGTCAGGCAGAGTTTTGGCTTGCGCCGCTGCCGCATCCGCTGCCGCGGCCACCGCAGGTCGCGGAACGTAGCCGGCCAGTGCGATAGCAGGGCACAGGCTGTACAACGTGACCGCGATAGCGATCGTTGTGCCGCGCGCGCGCCCGGGCTGCATCAGGGCTCCAGGCGCTCGACGCGCCAGCCGTCGTTGGTGCGCACGTAGCGCAGGCGATCATGCAGGCGACGACGACGTCCCTGCCAGAACTCCATGTTGCTGATCTCGACGCGGTAACCACCCCAATAGGCCGGCAGCGGAATGTCCTTGCCTTCGTATTCCGCCAGTCGCGCTTCGTAGCGGGCGTCTAGCTCTGCGCGCGAAGCGACAACGGCGCTTTGCCTGGAGACGATGGCACCGACGCGGGAGCCGCGTGGACGACTGTCGAAATAGACCTTGGAGACTTCCGGAGGTAGCCGTGTGACTTGGCCTTCGATACGGATCTGGCGCTCCAGTTTGTCCCACCAGAACACGAGGGCGACATGAGCGTTGTTCGCGAGTTCACGGCCCTTGCGGCCTTCGTAGTTGGTGTAGAACGTGGGTCCGCCCTGATGCAGTCCCTTGTACAGCACGACGCGCGCGGAAGGCCGCCCCTGCGCATCCACCGTTGCGAGCGTCATTGCGGTTGGCTCGATCATCTCGGCGGCCACGGCATCTGCCAGCCAGCGCTCGAACTGCATGAGTGGGTCGGCTGCGATATCGGTCTCGTTCAGCGGCGGATTGCGTTCGTACTGGCTCATGTTACGGTCTGGCAGAATGAGTCCGCATTCTCGCCCTTTTCCCCAGACCCGGAAACCTGAAGATGAGCCGATTCCGCGCCCTGCGTGTACACGCCCTTGATAAGACCACGACCGAGGCTCGCTTCGAAGACCTGAGCCTGGAGGATCTGGGCGCCGGCGAGGTGGTGATTCGGGTTGAGTGGAGCGGTATCAACTACAAGGATGCGTTGGCGGTCACCGGCAAGGGGCGCATCCTGCGTGGCTATCCGAAGATTCCCGGCATTGATCTGGCTGGCCATGTCGAAAGCAGCAGCGATCCGCGCTACAAGGCTGGCGATGCGGTGTTGGTGACTGGCTGCAACATCGGTGAAGCGCTGGATGGGGGTTATGCACAGAAGGCGCGGCTGCCTGCCGACATTCTGGTGCCGCTGCCCAAGGGCCTGACGTTGCGAGAGGCGATGATCATCGGCACTGCCGGTTTCACCGCAGCGTTTGCGCTGCGCCGCATGCTGGAGAATCACCAGGCCCCGGAGATGGGCCCGATCGCCATTACCGGACCAACCGGTGGCGTTGGCTCTATCGCCATCGATCTGTTCAAGCGCGCCGGATTCACGGTGCATGCCATCACTGGCAAGGCTGGTACTGGCGAGGCCTATCTCAAGCGCTTGGGCGCGGACGCGATCGTGTCGCGCCAGGATCTGGATCTGGGCAAGCGCCCGCTGGAGTCTGCGGTATGGGGTGGAGCGGTCGACAACCTGGGCGGTGAAACCCTGAGCTATCTGACGCGCACGGTGAAGCCGTGGGGCAACATCGCCAGCATCGGGTTGGCGCAGTCACACGAACTGAATACCACGGTGATGCCGCTGATACTTCGCGGCGTGTCACTGCTGGGCATCCATTCCGTCGAGTGTCCACGTGAATGGCGCATGGCCATATGGGAAAAGCTCTCTGGCGAGTGGAAGCCGAGGATGCTGGACAGCATCGTCAGCCGCGAAATCACCCTGGATCAGCTACCGGCTGCTTGCGAAGAACAGATCGCCGGTACCGTGCAGGGCCGTACGCTGGTCAAACTCAGCTGATTGGCAAAGACGGGGCCGACCAGCTGCATGGCCGGCCCCGGCCCGTGCGTCACAGCAGAGGCAGCACAAACGCGAACAGAACACCGATAGCGTAGAGCGCGAGCGAGGTGCCATAAATCCACGCGCTGCTGCGTCGGGTGCGCATGCACGCGGCGGCCAGCACGGGATCCGTCGGGCATGGCGCATAGCGTGCACGAAATTGCAGATAGCCCGAGAGTGCGAGCATGAGTGCGGCGCCCCCGAACACCCACGCCTTGTGCGCCGACAGCCAGATCAGCTGCGGCACCGCGCTAACCAGACCCGCAAGCACAGCGCCAGCGCCGAGGGCGACCAACACTGCGGGCAACGCGCAGCAGATCAGGGTGGAGGTGCTGGTCAGCACTGAAATCCAGGCGCTCCAGAGTCCGCGCTGTGGTGTGGCGTCGAGCGTCCTGCTCATGGGGCAGCCTCCACCCGCGCACGTACGGCGTCCAGCGACTCGTCGCTGCGCGTGATCGTGCGCACGGTGTAGCCGGCATCGGTCAGCGCGCTGCGCAGGCTATCGTCATCGATGTCATGTCCGGGCTTGAGCGCCACCGCGACATGTCCGTGTTCCAGGCTGACATAGACCTTTTCGGTCGCATCCATCTTGCCAAGGCGCTTGGAGATGCCCTGTGCGCAGAAGGCGCACACGAGCCCATCGACCTGCATGTCGATGACGCCAACGGGTGGCTGGGCGACTGCAGGGAGGCCCAGCAGCAGGGATGCGATGGCGGGCAACAGCAGGCGAAGTAGCGTGTGAAAGTGAGTCATGGGAATGGAGTCCTAGAAGTTGAGCATGAACATGGTCTGGGCAGCGCCGTCCTGGGTCAGTCCGGCCTCGATCCAGATGGCGCCCCAGGCGCCGTTCTTGAACAGGCGGAGCAGTGCCGCTGCCTCGATGCCGTCATAGACGTCGCCGGTATAGTGGCGGCCTTGAACGACCAGCCACGTCGCCAGCCTGTCCCAGTCGTGGGCGTACGGCGCCCAGCCCAGCTGCACCGTGTCGATACGGCTCGAAAAGCGGTTGCGGCTGTACTGCCAATCGGTTCGGGCCGATGAGTAGTACCGCAGCGTTTCGAAATCCGCCTGCCCGCCTGCGTTCCAGGCAGTGCGGTTGCCTTCGAAGTCGGTGCCGCTGGCGCGGCCTAGGCTGCCCCAGGCAAAGACATTCGCCTGAGCCTGACGCAGGTTCCAGCGTTTGAGGAGCAGGTTGCCGCGCACGTAGTTGATGTCGCGCGAGAAACTGCCGTCTTCGGCCTCCATGCGTAGATGACCGCCGCCGGCCGACCACCAGTAGGCAGGCGCATAAAACGCCTGATACTCCTGCATGGTGCCGGCGCCATACTCGCCCATGAGGGTGCTGCCATCTGCATAGGCGATGGGTTTGGCGATGCCGGAAAGCGGCAGCATCAGAGTCGCCGCTGCCAATGTGAGCGCGGCGGGAAAAATCGAGTGAGAAGACATGCGTCCTCCAAGAAAAGGGTAGAGACCGCGCATCCCCTACCTAAAGGGGGCGCGGGCGACTCAGCTTTCTTGGCGCGTAGGCGGGCGCAACAACCCCAGAGGATGAGCTGGCAACAGGTCGCCTGGCGACGTAGTCACGCTGAAATGCGACGCCATGTAGTCGCCGCTCGCCGCCGGTTGCGGGGCGACTGCGCCGCCGTTGGCAAAGCAGCCCACGGTGCAGGTGCACAGATCATCAGCGCCGCAGCAGGGCATCGCTGTCTGCTCTTTGGAGCCGGCCTGCTGGCCGTGACAGGGCATCTCTTGCCCCTGCTCCTGCATGGCGAGCGTCAGTTGCTGCGCGGTGTGCGCACTGCCCCAGCTCTGCATCAGCAGTGCCGATAACAACAACAGCATGCGCAAGGGGCCGTACATGACGCCAGCATAGACCATGGATCGGGCCGCGTGTTCCGTGTGCGGCGCCAACACGGCAGTCTGTCGCCAGTGGATGCATGCCGTGCGGGCCTTGACTCCGGACCCGGCTCCGGGGTGCATTCTGCCGGGCCGTCGATTCGTACCGGAGATTTTCAATGAGTCCCGCACTACACGCCGCTTATCAGGACACGCTGCGGGCAATGCGGCGCGAGTACGCCTGCGGCAACTATACGCAAGCCTTCAGTCTGCTGGAGCGCGCGCACATCCTGGGGCAGCACTATGTCTGGCCGCATGTGGTCGCACACGCATGGATGCTGCGCGTGGGCTGGCAGCTGCGAAAGCCACGCGAAGTGCTGGGCCAGACGCTGCGGATTGTGGCGGCCGCCGTGTTCTCGCGCCTGTGGGTGCCTGAGGGCAATACCGGCGGCAGCAACGTCGGTGCCCTGAGGCCGATGCCGGTCCCCGACGATCTGCGCGCGCTGCTGGACGCCGACCGGCGTGGTCGGCGCCCACTGTGGCGCTCGCAGGGTTAGTCCACAGGCCGCTATTCGCGCAGCGTGTAGTGCTCCGTCATGTCGCCTGCAATCTCGGCGGGGGTGAACGGCAGCTTATGCCACCGTTTGGCCGAGTATTCGCGCGTGTAGTCGGCGAAATGCGGGTTCGCCGGGTCAGTAGACTGCGAGTACGTGACGAAGCCTTCCGCGTGCACGCCGGCATTGTCCCAGGTCACGGTGTGGATGTAGCTGTTGCCGTACTCGACCTCGTAGCCTCGGCTGGATAGTGGCTTGGAGTCGGCAATCGTGAAAGCACCTTCGTAGAACTGCCCGCCGAATATCGGGATGGAAGGGTCAATTGCCAACGGATGCTGGATGTCGCGCAGCGGAGCATCGTAGGCATAGCCCGCAGTCTTGACCGCTGCGACGGCGGCATCAAACGCCGCCTGTACGGCTGGATCGCTGGTATTGAAATCGCGAGGCGTGTTGACCGGATCTTCCGCCGAGAACGGCGCATTCCAGTAGCTGCCGCCGATGTCCTGGCCTCCAGTCAGTGCGAGGAAGAACTCGCGCCAGATGTGCGCGCCGCGTGAGTCGAGATTGGCGTGACTGTCCCAGCCGGCCAGTGCCGCGCAGGCGGTGGCCGCATCGCCGCTGGCGTCGGCGCACTGG
>JBFJKG010000143.1:0-5742 GCA_041635075.1 Solimonas sp. | reverse complement strand
TTTCGGTCACCGCACCCGCTACTGGAACCCGAGGATGCAGGAATTCATCTTCGGCGAACGCAACCGCATTCACATCATCAACCTCGAGCAGACGCTGCCGATGCTGAAGGACGCCTGTTCCTTCGCCGGCAAGGTGGCTGCAAGCGGTGGCCGCATCCTGTTCGTGGGCACCAAGCGCGCAGCGCGTGAGACCATCGAGGAAGAGGCCCGGCGCGCAGGTTGCCCCTACGTGTCCCAGCGCTGGCTGGGCGGCACGCTGACCAACTTCAAGACGGTCAAGGCCTCGGTCAAGCGCCTGATCGAAATGGAGAAGCAGGTTGAGAGCGGCACCATTGCTCGCCTCAACAAGAAGGAGCAGCTGACCTTCACGCGCGAACTCGAGAAGCTGCGCCGTTCGCTCGGTGGTATCAAGGAAATGCCGAGCCTGCCGGACTGCCTGTTCGTCATCGACACCGGCTACGAGAAGAACGCCATCGCCGAAGCCAAGAAGCTGGGCATCCCGGTGATCGCGGTAGTCGACTCCAACAACGATCCCGATGGCATCAACAGCGTGATCCCCGGCAACGACGACGCCACCCGTGCGATCCGCGTGTATGCGCAGTGCATGGCCGACGCCATCATCGAAGGCCGTGGCACCAACACCGTCGGTCGCGTTGAAGAGTTTGTCGAGGTTGCCGAGGAGGCCCCGCGCAAGCCGCGTCCGGCCGGCCCGCGCAAGCCCGGCGGTGACCGCGGCGCACCCTCGCGCGCGCGTCGCACCGAGAAAACCGAAGGCTGAGTACCCTGGGCGGGTCGGTGCGAGCGCGCCGACCCGCCTTGCCAGCCATAGTCATCCGACCCGGGCGCCTGCGCCCGGCACTTTGCTATCCGGAAACTATTTATGAGCACCCCGATTACTGCTGCACAGGTTAAGGAATTGCGCGAGCGCACTGGCGCCGGCATGGGCGATTGCAAGAAGGCGCTGGAGGCGGTTGGTGGCGACATCGACAAGGCCGCAGAGAAGCTGCGCATGGACGGCGCCGCCAAGGCTGACAAGAAGGCGGGCCGCACTGCGGCCGAGGGCGTGCTGGCAATTGCCGCCAGCGACAGCGCCGCTGCCATCGTCGAACTGAACAGCGAGACCGATTTCGTTGCCAAGGGCGACGATTTCCGCGCACTGGCCAAGGCTGCTGCCGAAGCTGCGCTGGCCCATACGCCGGCAGATGTTGATGCCCTGGTTCAGCTCAAGGCAGGCGCCTCCACCCTGGCCGAGCAGCGCCAGAACCTGGTCGCCAAGCTGGGTGAGAACATGACGATCCGCCGCTTTGAGGTTGTGACCAAGTCGGCCGGGCCGATGGTCACCTACCTGCATCCGGGCGACAAGATTGGCGTTATCGTTGCGCTGGAAGCCGGCGATGCCGAAATCGCCAAGGATCTGGCGATGCATATCGCAGCAATGAACCCACGCTATCTCGATACCGCAGCGGTCCCCGGTGACGCAATCGAGTCCGAGCGCAAGGTCATCGAGGCTGCCGTGGCCCAGGAGCAGAACGAGGCCAAGGCAGAGTCCGAGAAGATGGCTGCCGCGCTTGCAGAGATGGATGCCGAGAAGAAGAACGGCGTCTACGACGGCCTTTCGGCCGAAGACAAGAAGCTCTGGGACGACGACTACGCGACCATCAAGAAGAAGCTGGGTGGCGGCTTCAAGCCCAAGCCGGCCGAGATTCTCGCCAAGATGATCGACGGCAAGGTTGCCAAGTTCGTCGGCGAGATCACGCTGCTCGGCCAGCCGTTCGTCAAAAACCCGGATGAGACGGTAGCGAAGCTGCTGCAGTCCAAGGGCGCCAAGGTCGCGCGTTTCGTGCGATTTGCGGTAGGCGAGGGCATCGAGAAGCAGAAGGTCGATTTTGCCGCTGAAGTCATGGCACAGGCAGGCATCAAGGCCTGATCTGCGCTAGACTTCGCGCGATCTCGTGGTACCCGCAAGGCCCCGGTGACGGGGCCTTCGCTTACGTATAAGGAAAACTGCCCAAGGCCTCGCAGCGCAGGACATCCATGACCACTACCGCACCCGTACCTGCTTACAAACGCATACTGCTGAAGCTCAGTGGTGAGGCCCTGATGGGCGATCAGGGCTTTGGTATTTCGCCCAAGGTCATGGGGGCCCTTGCGCAAGAGGTTAAGGACGTCGTCGATGCGGGGGTGCAGGTCGCGCTGGTCGTTGGTGGCGGCAACATCTTCCGTGGGGAAGGTCTGGCGCGGGCCGGCATGGACCGGGTCACCGGCGACCAGATGGGAATGCTGGCCACGGTGATCAACGCCCTGGCCATTCAGGACTGGATCGAGCGCATCGGCCTGCAGGCACGGGTGCAGTCCGCGATTCGCATCAATGAGGTCTGCGAGGACTTCATCCGCCGACGAGCCGTGCGCCATCTCGAGCGTGGTCGGGTGCTGATTTTCAGCGCCGGGACCGGCAATCCCTTCTTCACTACCGATTCGGCGGCCGCACTGCGCGCGGTGGAGATCAACGCTGATCTGATGCTGAAGGCGACCAAGGTTGATGGCATCTACAGCGCCGACCCGAAGAAGGACAAGAACGCAAAGAAGTATGACGAACTGACCTATGACGAGGCGCTGGCGCGGCGGCTGGCCGTCATGGACCAGACGGCGATGGTGCTGTGTCGCGATCACGGCATGAAGCTGAGGGTCTACGACATGGATCGTTCCGGAGCCTTGATGCGAATCGTGATGGGCGACGAAACCATCGGTACGCGTGTCTATAGTTAGCAGATTGCAGGCAGGAGCTGAGACGATGTTGAGCAAGATCAAGACCGATGCCACGACGCGGATGCAGAAGTGTGTGGACTCGCTGAAGACCGAATTGGTGAAGCTGCGCACGGGTCGCGCCAACGCCGCATTGCTGGATCATGTGCGCGTGGATTACTACGGCTCCGAGGTTCCGATTTCGCAGGCCGCGCAGGTCACGGTAGAGGACGCACGGACCATCAGCATCCAAGCCTGGGACAAGGGGATGGTTGCCGCCATCGAGAAGGCGATCATGACTTCCGACCTGGGGCTCAATCCCAATACCGCCGGCCAGATCATTCGCATCAACATGCCGCCACTGACCGAGGAGCGTCGTCGGGATCTGGTCAAGGTCGTGAAGAGCGAGGCCGAGGACGCCAAGGTGGCGATTCGTGGTGTGCGCCGCGATGCCAACCAGGCGATCAAGGATCTGGAGAAGGGCAAGGAGATTGGCGCGGATGAGGTCAAGCGCGGCGAAGCCGACATCCAGAAGCTGACCGATCAGTTCGTGGCCAAGGTTGATGAGGTCGCGGCCGCCAAGGAAAAAGAACTGCTGTCGATCTGAGTGCCGCCGCCGGCCATGACCCATAAACCGCCCACGCTTCCCACGGAGTCTGTGCCGCAGCATGTCGCCATCATCATGGATGGCAACGGCCGCTGGGCGTCCCTGCGAGGCAAGGCGCGACCGACGGGTCATCACGCCGGGGTCAAGACTGTGCGTCGGGTGGTGCGTGCCGCGGTCAAGGCAGGGATTCAATCGCTGACGCTGTTCGCGTTCTCCCAGGAAAACTGGCAGCGGCCGGAGCTGGAGGTCAAGCTGCTGATGCAGCTGTTCGTGTCCACCTTGGCGCGGGAGGCGAGGTCGCTGCACAAGAATGGCATTCGCCTGCGGTTCATAGGCGAGCACTGTGATTTTCCGCCGGAACTGCGTACGGAGATGCAGCGCGCAACTGCGCTGACCGCCGACAACGACGGGCTGACGCTGGTGATTGCAGTGGGCTACGGCGGCCAGTGGGACATCGCCCAGGCGGCGCAGAAAGTGGTCGCTGCAGGCGAACCGCTCACGATCGACACGATTGAAGGCCAATTGTCGACGCAGGGCCTGCCTGCGCCGGATCTGCTGATCCGTACCGGAGGCGAGCAGCGCATCAGCAATTTCCTGCTGTGGCAGCTTGCCTACACCGAGCTTTACTTCTGCGACACGCTTTGGCCGGATTTCAGCGCCGAGAACTTTGGCGAGGCCTTGGTCTGGTACGCGGGACGTGAGCGCAGGTTCGGCCGCGTACCCGAAGCGGCCTGACGCGATGCTGCTCCAGCGTGTTGCCACCGCCCTTGTACTCCTGCCGATCCTGCTAGGCCTGGTGTGGTTCGCGCCGACCGGGGTGCTGTATGGCGTCCTGAGCCTTGCCGGCATGCTGATCGCGTGGGAATGGAGCGGACTGATGGGGTTTGGCACCCGGCAGGCGCCACGCATTGCCTATGCGCTGATCAGTGGCGCACTCCTGGCGTTGGCGTGGTGGCTACCGTATCGCGCCCAGTGGCTGCCGTGGCTGTTGGCATTGGCTGTGCTGTGGTGGCTGCTTGTGCCGCTGCTGTTCTTCGGCTTCCCCGGCAATCTGCAGCGCCATCCCCCGAGCCGGCTCGTGATGGGGGCGCTGGGCTTGTTGCTGATCGTCACCACGCTCAGCGCGCTGTCGGTGCTGCATGCGATGGTCGACGGGGCATACCGGCTGCTGTATCTCCTGTTTCTGGTTTTCGCGGCCGATACCGGCGCTTACCTCGCGGGCCGCAACCTGGGACGCCACAAGCTGGCCCCCGGCATTTCCCCCGGCAAGACAATAGAGGGCGCGGCGGGCGGCCTGCTGTTATGCGCAGCCTGGGCACTGACCGCGGGCGTATACGTGTTTGCCGTTACCGGAAGTGACCTGGTGTGGCTGCTGGTGCTGTCACTGCTGGTTGCGTTTGCCTCAATCGTCGGTGACCTGACCGAGTCGATGTTCAAGCGCATGGCCGGCATCAAGGACAGTGGCACCATCTTGCCGGGCCACGGCGGGATTCTGGATCGTGTCGACAGCATCCTTTCGGCCGCGCCGGTCATGGCGCTGGGTCTGATCCTGTTGAAGCTGTGAGCACCCGACTCGTCGTGTTGGGGGCGACCGGAACCATCGGTCGCAACACGCTTGATCTGGTGCGAAGGCACCCGCAGAAGGTGACGGCGCTGGCGCTGACAGCCAACCGCGATGTGGACGGACTTTTTCAGCTGTGCATCGAGTTTGCTCCGCGTTACGCGGCCATGGCAGACGAGGCGTCTGCACGCGAGTTGCGGCGGCGGCTGCAGGACGCCGGTTCGGCCGTACAGGTATCTGCAGGCGCCACTGCGCTGACGGAGTTGGCGGCCCATCCGGAGGCCGATCAGGTGATGGCCGCCATCGTCGGCAGCGTAGGGCTGATGCCGACGCTGGCAGCGGTACGCGCCGGCAAGCGCGTACTGATCGCCAACAAGGAGCCGCTGGTGATGGCGGGCCACCTGCTGATGCAAGCGGCCGCCCTGCATCAGACCACGCTGATTCCGATCGATTCCGAGCACAACGCCATATTCCAGTGTCTGCCGGGCGGCAGTCGCTGCGGTAGCGCGCCGGCCGGCGTACATCGTCTGATTCTGACCGCGTCCGGCGGCCCGTTCCGGGAAACTCCGCTGGCAGAGCTGGAAGGCGTGACCCCGGAGCAGGCTGTGCGTCACCCCAACTGGGTCATGGGGCCGAAGATTTCGGTGGACTCGGCGACGATGATGAACAAGGGGCTGGAATTGATCGAGGCGGCGGTGTTGTACGCGCTGCCCGAGACCCGGATCGAAGTCGTCATTCACCCCGAAAGTGCCATCCACTCGATCGTGGAATACCGGGATGGCTCGATGCTGGCGCAGCTTGGGCAGGCCGACATGCGGGTGCCGATCGCCCA
>JBFJKG010000142.1:0-5753 GCA_041635075.1 Solimonas sp. | reverse complement strand
GCCGCGGCGGCAAAGCGCTGCGGATGGCGCGGCACCAAAATCAGCAACGCCTCTGGCACCGAGCCCAGCAGATCTGCATGCGCCGCCAACACCAGTTGCTCTTCGCCATCGTGCGTGCTCGCGGCCACCCAGACCGGGCGCCGCGCGCCCAGCTGCTGGCGCAGCTTGTTGCCCATGGCCAACTGCGCCTCGGGCAGGGCCTGGTCAAACTTGATGTTGCCCATGACGCTGACCCGCGCTGGAGTCGCACCCAGTTCACGAAAGCGCTCAGCGTCGGCAGCACTTTGCGCCGCGATACGGGTGACATCTGCCAATGTGCGGCGCGCAAACCCCCGCACCCGGCGATAACCCCGGAACGAGTTGGGCGACAGGCGCGCGTTGGCCACAGTCACCGGCACGCCGCGATGCGCCAACGCCCGAAACAGGTTGGGCCACAGCTCGGTTTCCATGACGACCAGTTGCTGCGGTCGCATGCGCCGCAGATAGCGCGCCACCACATCCGGCAGGTCATAGGGCGCATAGGTATGCAGCACCTTCGTTCCCAACGCCTCGCGGACCCGCGCCGAACCGGTGGGCGTGGTGGAGGTCACCAGCACCCGTCCCGGGCCGTGGCGCTCGATCAGCGCGTGGATCAGCGGCAGGGCGGCCAGCGCCTCACCGACCGAGACCGCGTGTACCCATACCGCCACCGGTTGCTCTGGCCGGGCAACAAAGCCGAAGCGCTCCAGCCAGCGTTCACGATAGTTCGCCGGCGCGCGCGGCCGCAGCCACAGGCGTAGCAGCACGATCGGGGCAAACAGATACAGCAGCAGGGTATAGAGCACGCGCATCGCGCCAGTTTCCCGGTTCGCTCCGCCGGATGCCAGTGCGCGCGACGGTGATACCGGCAGGGCCGCTACAATCGCGCCGTGACCACGCCACCGTTTCGCGCTGAGCTGCTGCATCCCCGCTACTGGGCCACCTGGTTCGGTATTGCCGTGATGTGGACCCTGAGCTGGTTACCGGTGCCGGTGCTGCTCGCGCTGGGCCGCGGCCTCGGGGTCTTCGCCGGCCGCGTCGTGCGCAGACGCCGCCGTGTGGTGCAGGTCAATCTGGCGCTGTGCTTCCCCGAAATCAGCGGCCGCGAACGCGAGCGCATGACGGACCACCACTTCGGCGACCTTGGCATGGGGGTATTTGAGACTGCGCTGGCTTGGTTTGCTCCGGATTGGCGCCTGCGCCGCTACGGCGAAGTCATTGGCGCCGAGCACCTGCAGGCAGCACAGGCGGATGGCAGCGGCGCCCTGCTGCTGACCGGTCATTTCACGACGCTGGAACTGGGCGCACGCTTTCTGTGCCTGGCCGGCGTGCCGTTTCATGCGATGTACCGGCCCTACAACAACGCGGTTATGGACTGGTGCATGCACCGCTGGCGCCAGCAGCGATCCAAGCTGCCCGCGCTGCCGCGCTCGGATCTGCGGCGACTGGTGCGTGCACTGCGAGAAGGTCGCGCCATCTGGTACGCGCCGGATCAGACACTGGACCGCCGCATCAGCGTTTACGCTCCCTTCTTCGGCACCCCGGTCCTGAGCATCACCGCGACCTCAAGGCTGGCCCAGATGGGGCGCGCCAAGGTTGTCCCCTACTTCCCGGTGCGCGAGCGTGGCCGTTACCGCGTGCACATCCTGCCGGCGCTGGAGGCTTTCCCGGGGTCGGACGAAGCCGCCGACGCCGCACGCATCAACGGCGTACTCGAACAAGGGGTAAGGCTGGCCCCTACCCAGTACTTCTGGGTGCACAAACGCTTCAAGCGCGTACCCCCCGGGGTCCCCGACCCTTATCGCCGACGCTGAGTCTTGCAGGCAGCGCTGGTATAGTACGGCGGTCCCCAGCAATGAGGTTTCCGCAGCATGTTCAAGCTCTGCCGCGCTGTCTGCCTACTCTCCGCGTTCGTACTCGCGCCCCAGGCGGTCGCCGCCAGCGTTGCCCAAGACGCGCAAGCGCTGATCCAGCAGGGTCAGTCTGCAGAGGCGCTGAAGAAGCTTGACGCACACCTGGCCAAGAATCCGCAGGACGCCGAGGCACGCTTTGCGCGCGGCCTGGCGCTGGTGAAGTTGAACCGCAGCAAGGACGCACAACGCGTGTTCGCGGACCTGACGCGCGACTATCCGCAGTTGCCTGAGCCGTTCAACAATCTCGCCGTGCTCTACGCCTCGGAAGGCAATTACGACAAGGCCCGCGAGGCCCTGGAGGCGGCATTGGCTACGCACCCCAGCTACGCCACGGCCCACGAGAATCTTGGCGATATCTACTCTGCGCTTGCCGGCGCCGCCTACAACCGCGCGCTGCAGCTGGATCAATCCAATCAGCTGCTGCGTCGCAAGCTGGCGCTGATCAATCAGATGGATGCCGCACCGGACGCGGCGGTCGCAGCGACGCCCGCGCCGACGCCCGCACCAGCCCCGGCGGCCAAACCGGCCGCTGCTGCGCCTGTGGCGGCCGTCACCGAAGCGCCGGCCGCACCCACCCCGGAGCCGGCAGCGCCTTCGAAGGCCAGCAGCAGCGATTCCGTCGATGCCGCCACACAGCAGGCGCTGGAAGGCGCCCTTACGGCCTGGGCGCAGGCGTGGTCTTCACAGGATCTGTCGGCCTACTTTGATGCCTACGGCAGCGCCTTTGTCCCGGAAGGGGGTCTTACACGTGCCGCGTGGGAAACCCAGCGCCGTGATCGCATCAGCCGCCCGAAGCGAATCAGCGTCAAGGTCCTTGAGCTCAAGTTCTCATCCGCCGAGGATGGCCGCGTTCGCGCGAGCTTCCAGCAGGATTACGAGTCCGATGCGTTTTCCGATAGCGTCTCCAAGGTCATCGAATGGACCAAGGAAGCGGGCAACTGGAAGATTGCGCGCGAGTACTCGCGCTGATTACCGCAGCACTGCAATCACTCAAGACTGAATCCTGCAGATGAATCAACTGCGCGCCCTGCACTGGGCGCTGGCGCTAGCCTTGCTACCGCTATGCGCCGCGGCACAGGCACCGACCCCAGAGCAGCAGCTCAACGCAGCGGTAGAGTTGCTGCGCGCAGGCAAGTCTCAAAGCGCCCTCAACGCGCTGGAGGCGCTGACCCGTCGCGAGCCAAATTTCCGCGTCGCCCAGCTCATGCACGGGGAGCTGCTGGCGGCCCTGTCCGGAGAGGCACGGCCGGGCCTGCTGAGCACGGCCGCCGCTGATCCGCGTGTGGCGCAGCTGGCGGAAGAGGCGCGGGTGCGCATGGTCAGCGAGAAGGCCGTGCCCCCACCCGGCAGCCTGCCCAATGCCATCCTGCAACTGGCGGACAGTTACCAGCGCGCCATCGTCGTTGATCTTCCTCGAGCGCGCCTGTACCTGCTACAGAACACCGCCGGCAAACTCGAGCTGCTGCGTCATCACTATGCGGCCATGGGCAAGAACGGCGCACGCAAGCAGGTCTCGGGCGACAACCGCACGCCGGTCGGCATTTACCAGATCACGGGCTGGATCGGTGATGACGCGCTTCCCGAGTTGTATGGGTCCGGCGCATTGCCGCTGAACTATCCCAATCTGTGGGACCGCTTCATGCGCCGCACCGGTTCAGGTATCTGGTTGCACGGCGTGCCGCGCGACACCTACAGCCGGGCGCCACGCTCGAGCGAGGGTTGCGTGACGATGGCCAATGACGACCTTGTCGTCCTGCAGCCGCATGTCCGCTACGGCCACACGCCGGTGATTCTGACCGATGAACTGGAATGGGTGTCGGCCGAGAAGACCCGCGCCGACCGCGACGCGCTACTGGCGCGGGTTGAGGCCTGGCGCGCGGCCTGGGCCTCGCGTGATACCGACGCGTATCTGGCTTTCTACGGAGCGGACTTCAGCGCTCAGGGCATGAGCCGGGCTTCGTTCGCTGCGCACAAGAAGCGGGTCAACGCCGCCAAGAAGTTCATCGAAATCGACCTGCGGGATGTCAGCCTGTTCCGCTATCCAGGCACTCAGGAGCCGATCCTGATGGTCGAGTTCACGATGGATTACCGCTCGGACAACTACAAGGTCAGCTCGCGCAAGCAACAGTTCTGGAAGCAGGCCGCGAACGGTGACTGGCTGATCTTTCGCGAGGAAAACAGCTAGCCCGACTGTCCGCCGCGGTCGCGGACTGGGCCGACGATGCGACCCACCGCGAGTATCAGCGGTTGACTGCTGCTTCCGTACCGCGTGCCGACAGGGGCGGTTGCTTGGGCAGATTCTTCTCCAGCCATTCGCGCATGTCGGCCCACACTTTGTCTGACTGCGCAGCGCTGGGCATGATGCCGGCGTGCGGCAACTCCAGCGTAATCACCGGCACGCCGAGATTGACGCCGGCGTAGTTGCCCAGGGATCCGGGATAGGTGCCGAGCTGATGCAGGCGCAGGTAGCCGAAGCGTTTGGGCGGGTTTTCGGGGCCGTCAAAGTCGAGCACGCCGAACGGGGCGTGTACCGATACGATGACATCCGGATTGAATGCCTCGATCTCCTTCACCAGCCAACGGGTTTCGGGCTCTGAAAGCGCCGCCGGGCCCGGATAGCGCCGCGGGTCCTTGCGCGTGCGCTTCTCCCAGTACTGTAGCGCCTTCTCAGCCCAGTCTGCGGACGGAAAATTGCGGTTGAGATCGACGCCGCGACTGTTCATGCGCGTGGAGGGTCGTGCCAGCAATCCATCGGGATTGGTGGCCGGAAGCACCCGCCAATGAAACGGTTGCTCGCGATCTGCGGCCAGACGCAGCATCCATTGAAACGAGATACTCACCGACACCAGCTCATCGCCATGGATGCCGCCGATCATCAACACCCGGTGCGCCGGCTCGCTGCTCCGCGTGGTCGGAAGAAAGTCGCGGTACAGCAACGGCATGCCTTTGATGCTGGTGCCGCCACTGAGCTCAACCCCCGACTTCAGGCAGCGCTCCTTGCCGACGCTGCGCAGCCGTCCGCCGATGGCGGCACAGGTCTGCTCCAAGCTGTACATGCGCGCAGCGGGGGGCGAAGGCACCGGCGGCGGCGCGGCGGCGGCCTGGGCGGCCGTCAATGCAACAAAAAGCCCGGCGCTTAGCCGGGCTCTGCTGCTATTCAGGCGGCAACTACTTGCCACCACGTTCCTTGCGAACCTTTTCAATCAGGAAGTTGGTAACAGCAAATGCCTCTTCAAAGCCGCCAGCCATGGCCGCGCTGGTCGTGTACTTGCCGCCGACCACGATCACGGGGACGCTGGTCAGGCCGTAGCCCACAGCCAGCTGTTCCGCACGACGCGCCCGCGAGTCCACTGCGAACCCTTTGAGCGTGCTACTGACTACATCAGGAAGAATCCCGGTCGCGCGATTGAACACGGCAGCGATCTGGGCCTCCGTATTCAGCATCTGGTGCTGCTGATGGATCGCCGCAAACAAGGCCTGATGCATCACCGGAAATACGTTCAATGCCTCAGCCGTATAGAACGCACGCGCATGCAGCTTGCCTTCCGGACGCCCCAACGTGCTCGGATAGCGCATGAAGTCAACATCTGCCGGCTTGGTCTTGACCCACTTTTCCACGGTAGGGTCAAACGCGTAGCAGTGCGGGCAGCCGTACCAGAAGAACTCCGCCACCTCGATGCGCTTGGGATCGGCGGGCTTCTGTACCTCGCGCACCGTCTTGTACTGCTTGCCCGCTTGGAACTGGGCAGCGCCGTCCTGCGCAGAGCAGGCAAAAGTCAGCAGCGAAAGGGCGGCAACTGCGCCACGTAGCATTCTGCGCAT
>JBFJKG010000141.1:0-5768 GCA_041635075.1 Solimonas sp. | reverse complement strand
GGCTCGCGCTCGGTAAGCACGCCAACCACCCGCACCGCCTGATGCAGGTCTTCGGCCATGCGCTGGATCAGAAACAACTGCTGGAAATCCTTCTGGCCGAAGACGGCTACATCCGGCTGCACCTGGTTGAACAGAATGTTCACCACGGTCACCACGCCGTCAAAGTGACCGGGTCGATACTGGCCACAGAGCACGCTGCCTTGGGACGGCGCCTTCAGCAACGTAAGATCACTCTGCCCCCGCGGATACATCTCGTCCGCTGAGGGGGCAAACAGCAGGTCGCACCCCGCCGCCGCCAGATGCTTGGCGTCCTGCGCCAAGGTGCGCGGGTAACGCTCAAAATCCTCGTTGGGACCGAACTGAAGCGGATTGACGAACACGGAGGCCACGGTCCGCGACGCTTGCTGCCGTGCATGCTGAATCAGGCGCAGATGACCCGCATGCAGGTTGCCCATCGTCGGCACCAGCGCCACGCCATCACCCTGCTTGCGCCAAACCGCAATCTGCTCGCGCAACTCGGCAACACTATGAACCGTGCGCATGGCTGTAAATAGTTAGCTGGAAAAGCAGTGCTCTGCAGCCGGATAGGCGCCAGATTTGACTTCGACCACGTAGGCGCGGATCGCGGACTCAATGTCCGGCGCGCCTTTCATGAAATTCTTGACGAATCGGGGCGTGCGCCCCAGCGTCACGGTCGGCGAGATATTCAGAATGTCGTGCAGCACCAGGATCTGGCCATCGACGCCGTCGCCAGCACCGATGCCGATCACCGGAACTCCCGCTGCCTCGGCAATCGCGCGGCCCAGATCTGACGGAATGCATTCCAGCAGCAACAGATCGGCACCGGCCTCAGCCAGCACGCGCGCGTCGTGCATCATTGCCTCGGCGCTCGCTTCATCACGCCCCTGGACCTTGAACGCGCCCATCTTGTGTATGAACTGCGGCTGCAGACCCAGATGGGCGCATACCGGCACCCCGCGCACCGATAGATACTCGACGATGCTCGCCTGCTCGCGGCCGCCCTCGAGCTTGACCATCTTCGCGCCGCCCTCCTGCATCAGCCGCTGACTGGAATCCAGCGCGCGCTCGAGCGTGGCATAGGACAGGAACGGCAGATCGGCCACCAGAAATGCGCGTGCCAGATGCGGCGCCACGCACTTGGAGTGGTAGACGATATCGTCCACCGTCACCGGTGTGGTGGTTTTGCCGCCATGCAGGACCATGCCTAATGAATCACCGACCAGAATCAGATCGACTCCAGCTCGATCCTCCAGCAGTGCAAAGCTGGCGTCATAGCAGGTCAGGCATGCGATCTTCTCGCCGGCCGTGCGCATGCGGTGCAATTCAGCGACGTTGACTGGTTTGGCGTCCATGTGTGCATTCCGTGAACG
This sequence comes from Solimonas sp., assembly GCA_041635075.1. GTDB lineage: Bacteria > Pseudomonadota > Gammaproteobacteria > Nevskiales > Nevskiaceae > Solimonas. The sequence continues at coordinate 4,377 of JBFJKG010000141.1, read as the reverse complement.
GGGCGCGACTATAACAGCGCGGATCGTGATTCGAAGAGTTCGAATCCTCGGTTCAATCCCCCCATGGACGCAAGCCGCTACGGTCTATGGCTGCGGCAGCCTGACTGATGGAACCGATCCCGGGAACCTCCAGCCCAGGCGCGATTTCATCCAGCGGGATCAGTACAAAGCTGCGCAACGCGATACCGGGGTGAGGCAATCGCAGATGTTCAGTCTGCATCTCCACCCCCGGAACATGCAGCAGATCCAGATCCAGCGGGCGCGGCTGCCATTTTCTGCCATCCCGCACACGACCAGCGGCACGCTCGATTCCCAGTAGCGCCTGCAGCAGCGCCTCTGGCCCCAGTTCCACGTCCAGCGCACAGGCGGCGTTGCAATAGTCGGGCTGCAAGCCGGGCCCCAGCGGCAGGCTGCGGTAGAACTGCGATACCGCGACCACGCTGCCGAGTTGCTGGAGATGCTCGAGAGCGCGCTTCAACTGCAACGCCGGTCGATCCAGATTCGCGCCCAGGCCGACGTACGCGCGGATCACAGCCATCGACTAGCCCGATGCAGGTGCCGGCGCTGCGCCACCCCCCCGTCGCCGACGACGCCGGCGTTTGCGGGGCGACGGCTCTGAGCCAGCTTCCGGCTCCACGCCCTCGTCCGGCACCAGCGTCGACAAATCGACACCGCTTTGCGCCTGGGTCCAGAAGTCCGCTAGTGCCATCGGCACCTCGCCACTACCGGCACGCAGCAACAGGAAATCATAGGCCGCGCGAAAGCGCGGGTGGGCCAACAGCCGCTGCGCCCGGCTGCCGCGCGATTGGGCCTCCAAACGCGGCTGCATCACCCAGATCTCGCGCATCGGCAGCGAGAATCGCTTCGGTATCGCGATGAACTGCTGAGCCTTGGCGATGACGGTGTCGCCCGCCTGGGCGATGGCCGCGCTCGGTGCGTGCCCTTCCGCCCCCATCAGCCGTCGATACTCGCGGGCAACCGCTGGCCAGAACAGCGCCGCATATAGAAATGCAGGGCTTACCGATTGATCGTTACTGATCCGATCCGCGGTATTGGTCAGCGCCTGGGAAACGAACTGTTGCATCCCCGGCTGATCCAACGACCTGTCGGTCTGCGGCAGCAAGTGCCGAAGCAGGCCGTGAGTCCGCAGGCCTTCAAAGTTGGCCAGAGCCTCGCGGGTCTGTAGCAGTTTGATGACTTCATCAAACAAGCGCGCCGGTGGGATCTCGCGCAGCAACGCCGCCAGCCGCGGGATCGGCTCGGCCGTCTGCTTGTGAATGCTGAAGCCCAGCTTGTTGGCTATGCGAACGGCGCGAAGCATCCGCACCGGATCCTCGCGATAGCGCAGTTCCGGATCGCCAATCATCCGGATTTCGCGTCGCTGCATATCGCCCAGTCCACCGACGAGGTCGACCACCGAGTAGTCGCGGATGTCGTAGTACAGGGCATTGATCGTGAAATCGCGCCGCCAGGCGTCGGTTTCGAGCGTGCCGTACTCATTGTCGGACAGGATGCGGCCGGTCTCGTCCCGTTCGTGACTGTCCGTGATGGCGCCACGGAATGTCGCCACTTCCGTAATTTCGTTGCCGAAGCGAACGTGGCAAATCACGAATCTCCGGCCTATCAAGCGGCACGAACGAAACACGCGCTTGACCTGCTCCGGAGTGGCATTGGTCGCCACATCGAAATCCTTGGGCGTAATGCCGGCGATCAGGTCACGCACACCGCCGCCGACCAAGTACGCCTCATACCCCGCGTCCTTGAGCCCGTACAGCGTTCGCAAGGTACCTTGCGAGATCTGGGATCGCGAGATCGAATGCTCCTCGCGCGGGATGCGACGGGGCACGGGTGCGCCGGCGCGTTTTTTAGGTAACAAAGCCTTGAGCCAATTCATGGGGCGCGTATAATACGCGGCCTTCCGCTGCACCCATAGTTTTGCTCCTATCGTCTAGAGGCCTAGGACGGAGCCCTCTCAAGGCTTAAACCCGGGTTCGAATCCCGGTAGGAGCACCAATCAGACGCGTCCCCCTGGGCAATCCGGGGGAGATTGGTCGCGGAACAGTGCCTCGACTACCCCCAGAGTCTGCATCGCCCGCCCGGCAGATATCGCTGAGCCGTACAGCAGCCTTGGCAGCCGCCACAGCACCGCACCGGCCGCGCGGTCCACAGCATGGGCCTCGACACAGAATCCCACGGCCCCTGGGGCGGCCACCTCCTTCGTTCATCAGTCGCTCCACTCGCAGACGGTAGCGTCAGACCGACCAACGGCGGGCACGCACTGCTTAACCGATCAGCGTTGCACTGGGGCGGAGCAATGGCGCCCACCGCACCGACGCAGGGGGTCATGCTTGATCCCGCACGCAATCGGCAAGGAGCGCCTGTTTCCATGAACTCTGAATCCCTCTATTTGCTGTCGAACAACGTCCCGGCGCTGATGCTCAGCGCAGGTTTGGCGGTGCTGCTAACCATCGCCTTGGTCGGCAGGGTTCGTTTGCGCCGACAGCGGGAGGCTGATCAGCGTCAACGCGAAGTGGAGGAGCGCGCGCGCATGCTGGCGCTGTACGACAGCAGCACGATGATGCGCAATCGCGTTTCCTTCCAGCAGGAAATCGTGGGCCTGATCCAGCGCTGCCAGCGCTCGGGCGAGCAATTTGACCTGTTCTACGGCGCCCTCACCTTCCAGGGCATCGACAATGACCAGATCGACGAGGGCATGAAGGCACTGGCCGAGCGCATGCTACCCCTGACGCGCAGCGGGGATCTGCTGGCGCGCTACAGCCGCACCGAGTTCACGTTGCTGCGTCCGCGCCTGCATGAGGCCGACTTGCCCAGAAACCTGCGCGAACAGCTGTTCGCGGCCTGCTCGCTGCCGGTACAGATCGGAGAGTCTTCGGTCGGGCTCAAGGCTCATGTAGGGGTAAGCACCTACCCTGCTGACGGCAACCACTCCCGGCAACTACTGCAAGCCGCCACGCGGACCATTGGCGCGGAGTCGGCGCCAGCCAAGCCAATCCTGATCAGCCGCGGCGGCCTGCGCGCCGCCTGAGCGCGTTGCACCCGCCCCAAGCGCCGGGGCTTTTCATTTGCCTCGGCGTGGCTATGCTGTGCGCCCGCATGTTCCGTGGCGCACCCATGTCCGATGTCATCCTCCCAGCCCCGTTGTGGCGACGCCTCGTCGCAGCCGCTTACGACGGCCTCCTTCTGATTGCGCTGTGGATGGTGGCCCTGCTGCTGGATGTGGTGCTGCGAGACCTGCTGTCACTGGAGCGGGAATGGCATGCGCTTCGCGCCTACGTATTCCTGGTCGGCTACCTGTTCTTTGCGTGGTTCTGGACCCATGGCGGCCAGACGCTGGGCATGCGCACCTGGCGGCTACGGCTCCACCGCAGAGAAGGCGGCACCCTTGGCTGGATATCGGCGATGGCGCGCTACGCAACGATGCTGGTTGTCTGGGGCATCTGCCTGGCACCGCTGCTGCTGCGCCTGCCTAGGCTGTCGCAGTGGGCGTTGACGCCGACGCTGACGGCCGCTGCGGTCATCGCCATGGCCGTGATGCTGATCGCTTGGCGGCTGGACCCCCGCCGACGTGCGCCGCAGGACTGGCTGGGCAACAGCGATGTTGTCTGGAGCCCGAAGCCCGGCGCCTAGCGCGTGCGGCTCAGCCTCTGCACGGCCAGCACTGCCAGTAACCCGGTCGGCAAACCCGCCGCCAGCGCCGGGTGCCAGGCGTACAGTTGGCCCAGACTCGCAGTCACCTCGTTGACGACATAGAAGCCGAGGCCAATCAGTATCCCGATCAGCATCCGCTGACCGGCGCCGCTGTCGCGCTGCGAACCCAGTACAAACGGCACGGCGAACAGCATCATCGCGATCACGGTCATCGGCGCCATCAGCTTGCGCCACAGCGATAACCGGTAGCTGCCGGTATCCAGATCATTGTCCTCAAGGTAGCTGATAAGACGCACGAGGCCGGGTGTGGACAGGCTGTTCGCTTCAAGCACAAACAGGCGCAGCACTTCCGGGGCGACGCTCGCGGGCCAATCAAGCTGCGCCTGTTCGCTGGCCTCGGTACGCCCGCTCTCAAATCGGGTGCGTCTGACACCGCTGAGCCGCCACACCCCGTCCGTGTAGTGGCCTTCCGCCGCCTTGAGTACAGCGGCCAGCGACAAGTCGGGGCGCAATGAGTAGATCTCCACGTCCGCGATGTGGTCCTCCGCCAAGAGTCGGCGTATGTGTAGTACATGCTCGCCATCGCGCAGCCACACCGGGCGAGCTGCGACACCGGCCGACTCGCCGCTGCGCGCCTCGCTTTTGTAACTGCGCGCTGCCTGGGTGCCCGCAGGCGCCAACCAGTCGCCGAGCACCACCGCCACCGCC
>JBFJKG010000140.1:0-5772 GCA_041635075.1 Solimonas sp. | reverse complement strand
GCCGCCGTCGGCGGCGTGCTCGCTGGCGACCTGCTGACGCTGCTGATTTTCTGGGAGCTTACCGGACTGTCGTCGGTGGCCTTGATCTGGGCGCGGCGCAGCGAACGTGCCTATCGCGCGGGCATGCGCTATCTGCTGGTACAGGTTGCCTCGGGCCTGCTGATACTGGCCGGCATTATTCTGCGCCTGAATGCAGGTCACGGGCTCGGCTTCGAGCATCTGGGTCTGGAGTCTCCCGGCGGCCTGCTGATCCTGTTGGGCATCGGCATCAAATGCGCTTTCCCGGTGCTGCATGCCTGGCTGCAGGACACCTATCCTGAGGCGACCATCGTCGGCACCGTCGTACTCTCGGCCTTCACCACCAAGCTGGGCATCTACGCGTTGGCCCGTGGCTACGCCGGCACCGAAGTGCTGGTCTGGGTGGGCGCGGCGATGACCTGCTTTCCGATCTTCTACGCCGTCATTGAGAACGACCTGCGTCGCGTGCTGGCGTACAGCCTGATCAATCAGCTGGGATTCATGGTCGTGGGCATCGGCATCGGCGGCGCCCTTGGCGTCAATGGCGCCGCAGCGCATGCGGTCGCCGACATCCTGTTCAAGGGTCTGCTGTTCATGAGCATGGGCGCTGTGCTGTTGCGCGCTGGCACCATCAACGGCTCGGAGCTCGGCGGGCTTTACAGGTCGATGCCACAGACCGCAGCGCTATGCATGGTCGGCGCCGCGTCGATCTCGGCGTTCCCGCTGTTCTCGGGGTTCGTCACCAAATCCATGATCATGCAGGCGGCCGCAGAAGAGCATCGCACCGTAGTGTGGATGATGCTGCTATTTGCCTCTGCGGGCGTTTTCCATCACGCCGGCATCAAGATTCCGTACTTTGCGTTCTTTGCTCACGACAGCGGGATCCGCTGCGCTGAAGCCCCCTTGAACATGCGCATTGCAATGGCCATCGCCGCTGCACTATGTATCGCGATTGGCTGCGCGCCAGATCTGCTCTACGCCCTGCTGCCGCTGCCGGTCGATTACGAGCCGTACACCACACCTCACGTAGTCAATCAGCTGCAGCTGCTGGTGTTCTCGGCAATCGCATTTGCGGTGTTGATGCGCAGCGGCATCTACCCGCCGGAGCTACGCTCGATCAACCTGGATGCCGACTGGCTATGGCGACGCGCGCTGCCGGTGGGGGGGCGCGCCGTGGCGCGGCAACTAGCCGTCGTTCGCGACGCAGCGCTACGGGGTTTCGATCACCCGGCCTTAGAGAAGCGACTCCGTGAACGCCGCGCCGGTTTGGTCGCGGCTACGGCTTCCACCAGCACTATCACTTGGTGGGCACTTGCCCTGCTCGGCCTGCTCTTACTGATCGCGTTGCCGTTCAGCTGAGCGGCCTCAGACGATACGCGGCTGTCGGCCGCGGTTGCGCCCGCCGTGGGCCTTGCGTGAGTTGCGGATACTGCGGGCCACGCCAGCAGCCGTTTCCGGGGCATCAAATCGCGCAATGTGAAATGCCGCGTCACCCTCATGCACCAGCGGCAACGCGGAGCGACCTACCAGTACGCCCGCTGCGTTTGCCAGCACGGGAGTTTCCATCTCGCCAAGGGGGTCACCAATAACGCCGAGCACTTGTGCCCGCTTGACCTCCTCGCCGAGCGCGACCTGAGCGCGCAGGATGCCGCTGGCAGGCGCTCTGACCCAGGTACTGGACTTGGCGACCACCGGCTCCGGCACGCGCGCGGTGCGGGGGGCTGCCGGCAGCATCGACAACGCCGTCAGCACATTAAGAATGCCGCGCACGCCGATGCGGATGGCCAGTTCGTCGAAGCGTAGCGCCTCGCCCGATTCATACAGCAACACCGGTATGCCGCGCTCGGTTGTGTACTGACGCAAGGTGCCGGCCGTTGGCGCCGAATTGAGCAACAGCGGCACGCCAAAGGCCTGAGCCAGCCGCAGATTCTCAGGCTGACTCAGGTCCGCGCGGATGTGCGGCAGATTGGGGCGATGTACGGCACCGGTATGCAGGTCAATGCCGTAGTCGCTGCGACCCACAATCTCCCTGAGAAAGAGCTGGGCGAGGCGTGCGGCCAACGAGCCGGTGCCACTGCCGGGGAAGCTGCGATTGAGATCGCGCCGATCGGGCAGGTAGCGTGACTGGTGCAGAAAGGCGAGCGTGTTGACCACCGGCACCGCAAGCAGCGTACCGCTCAGCCGCTTCAGCGCCGGCAGCATCAACAGGCGCCGGATAATCTCGACGCCGATGATTTCGTCCCCGTGCAGCGCGGCGCTTACGAAAAGCGTGGGGCCGGGGTTACGTCCGCGCACCACCCGTACCGGAAGGGTCACCGGGGTATTCGTATAGAGGTTGGCGACCGGAATCTGCAGACTGCGGGTTTCTCCGCGTGCAATCTCCAGGCCCCCAATCACGAAGATGTCGGCCAGCGCCATCAACCCCGTCCCTTGGTGCGAGTCTTGCCGGGGCCGGCATTGCGTTCGACAAAGCTGATGATGCGAGTCGCGATATCGGTACCAGATGCCTGCTCAATGCCTTCCAGCCCCGGTGAGGAATTGACCTCCATCACCATCGGCCCGCGCTTGGAGCGCAGCAAGTCCACGCCAGCTACATTCAGCCCCATGATCTTGGCCGCGCGCAGCGCGGTCTCGCGCTCGGCCTTGCTGATGCGCACGGGATGCGCGCTACCGCCGCGGTGCAGGTTGGAGCGGAACTCGCCGCTCTTGGCCGTGCGCTGCATGGCGGCCACCACCTGGTTGCCGATCACGAAGCAGCGGATATCGCATCCACGCGACTCACTGATGAATTCCTGAACCAGGAAGTAGGCATCCAGCTCGCGAAACGCGTCGATCACCGATTCGGCCGCCTTGTCGGTCTCCGCCAGCACCACGCCCTGACCCTGGGTGCCTTCGATCAGCTTGATCACCATCGGCGCGCCGCCCACCAGCTGAATCAGGCCCGCAGTATCGTCCGGGGCATGCGCAAAGCCCGAACACGGCAGGCCGACACCCTTGCGCGCCAGCAGCTGCAACGCCCGCAACTTGTCGCGCGCACGCGTGATCGCCACAGACTCGTTGAGGCAGTAGGTGCCTTGCATCTCGAACTGGCGCACCACCGCGGTGCCATAGAAGGTTACCGACGCGCCTATGCGCGGAATCACCGCGTCGAAACCCTCGAGCAGCCGCCCGCGGTACCAGATCTCCGGCTTGCGCGGGACGATGTTGATCACGCAGCGCAGCACGTCGATGACCTGAACCTGATGCCCGCGCGCTTCGGCCGCCTCGATCAGGCGGCGGGTCGAGTAAAGCCTGCGGTTACGGGAAAGCAGCGCAATCTTCATGGCTTGCCTGCACGATAGCTGGCTGCGGGGTCGATCACAAAACGACCGGTCAGCGCTGTCCGCCCCAGCAGCATGCGAAAGCGCAAGGTATCGCGCCGCGACAGAGACAGTTCCATGTTGAAATCGTGGCCCGCCAGCCGCACGGTGGTTTCGATGAACGGACGCAGTTCGCGGCGGCCACCGGAGTCCGTCACCCAGCGTTCGTCGATCATCTTTGCCTCACACCAGACCTCGCGCTTCTGCCGCTGCAGGGGGTGGACACCAAACCGCACGCGACCATTGGCAAGTTGCTCGACGGCAAAGGTATGCAGTGCCGACGAGCGCGCGCCGGTATCGACCTTGGCCTTGATGCGCTTGATACCCAAGTCGGGCAACGCCAGCCACTCTCGCCAACCCAGCAGGGTCGGCTCCTCGTCCTTACGCTCACTCACCCGTCACTCCCGTCACCAGCGCGCAGCTTAGAGCGTGCGCCCCCTGCCGGGCCAACTTTGCGCTTGAGCCGAAAAGTGGCGGCCCTATACTGGGACCATCTGTCGGAGGATGACCCATGACCGCGACCACTTACCGCACGCTGGAAGAGTTTTACCCCTACTACCTGGCGGAGCACTCCAACCGCACCTGCCGCCGGCTGCATTTCATCGGCAGCAGTCTGGGCATTGCGCTGTTCGTGGCCGCCATCGCCACCCTCAATGGCTGGCTGCTGCTGCTGGGGCTGGTCCAGGGGTACGCCTGGGCCTGGGTTGGGCATTTTTTCTTCGAGCACAACAAGCCCGCCACGTTCCAGTACCCCTGGCTGTCTTTCCGCGGGGACTGGAAGATGTGGTGGCAGATGCTGACCGGGAAGATCAGCTTCTGACAGGCGCTGCCTGGGCGATTTTTAGCCAGCGGAGCGCTACAATCCGCGCCCCCTGTCGTCTGAGACCGCGGCATGTCCGAGGCCAACTCGTTTGAAGTGATCGTGATCGGTGGCGGCCATGCCGGCACCGAGGCTGCGCTGGCGGCTGCGCGCATGGGGTGCTCCACGCTGCTCATCACCCAGGCGATCGAAACCCTGGGGCAGATGTCCTGCAATCCGGCGATTGGCGGAATCGGCAAAGGCCATCTGGTCCGCGAGATCGATGCGATGGGCGGACTGATGGCACGCGCCGCCGATCACGCGGGCATCCAGTTCCGCACGCTGAACGCCAGCAAGGGACCCGCTGTCCGGGCAACTCGCGCCCAAGCAGACCGCAGCCTCTATCGCGGCTTTGTCCGCGAGACTCTGGAGAATCAACCCAATCTGCACCTGTTCCAGCAGGAGGTCGAAGACCTGATCGTCGAGGGCGGCCGCGTGCGCGGCGTGGTCACGCGACTCGGCCTTCGGTTCCACGCCCGCAGTGTGGTGCTCACCACCGGTACGTTTCTCGGTGGCCGCATCCATGTAGGCCTGTCCAACTATCAGGGCGGGCGCGCGGGCGATGCGCCTTCCAATGCGCTGGCCGAGCGCCTGCGCGAACTGCATCCGCGTGTAGGCCGCCTCAAGACCGGTACCCCGCCACGCATCGATGGGCGGTCCATAGATTGGAGCCGGTTGCTGGCGCAGCCCGGCGACGAACCGCGCCCGGTGTTCTCGTTTCTCGGCAGTCGCGCTCAGCACCCGCGCCAGGTGCCGTGCCATATCACCCACACCAACGCCGAGACCCACGCCATCATCCGCGAGGGCTTTGACCGGTCACCGATGTATACCGGCCTGATCGAAGGCACCGGCCCGCGCTACTGCCCCAGTGTTGAGGATAAGGTCCACCGCTTCTCCGATCGGGATCGCCACCAGGTGTTTCTCGAACCCGAAGGGCTGAGCACGCGCGAGGTCTATCCCAACGGCATATCGACCTCGCTGCCGTACGACATTCAGGAGCGCTTTGTCCGCAGCATTGCCGGCCTGGAGAACGCGCGGATCACACGGCCGGGTTACGCCATCGAGTACGACTACTTCGACCCACGCGATCTGCAGCGCACGCTGGAAACCAAGGTCATCGAGGGCCTGTACTTCGCGGGTCAGATCAACGGCACCACCGGCTACGAGGAGGCCGCCGCCCAAGGCCTGCTCGCCGGCATCAACGCGGCGCGCAAGAGTCGCGAACTGGCGCCGTGGACGCCGTTGCGGCACGAAGCCTATATCGGCGTACTGGTGGACGATCTGATCACCCGCGGCACAGCCGAGCCGTATCGGATGTTCACCTCACGCGCCGAGCACCGCCTGATCCTGCGTGAAGACAATGCCGATCTGCGTCTGACGCCGGTCGCTCGTGAACTGGGCCTGGTCGACGACCTGCGCTGGGCAGCCTTCTCGCAGAAGGCAGAAAGCATTGAACGCGAGCGCGAACGCCTGCAGCAGCTATGGCTGAAGCCGGCACAATTGGCCGCCCCGGAACTGGTCTCGGTCTTTGGCGCT
>JBFJKG010000139.1:0-5847 GCA_041635075.1 Solimonas sp. | reverse complement strand
CTGCCGCTGCGCGCATCGTCGCTGTAACGCTGAAGCGTGCCCTTGAGCGCAGCCGCCGGCAGGCCAATCTTGGCGGCCAGCGCCTCGGGCGTGGCGCCCCGCTTGGCGAACAGCATCAGGAAGAACGCAGGCACGCTCTGGAAAAACCAGAGTCCGCCGGAGAGCGCCTCACGCATTGCCTTCCGGCGCAGGTTCCTGTCGAGGATCAGCCAGGCTTTGCCTTCGTTGTGGTCCACCATTTCCACGCCGAGCTTGGCGCCGTAGACCTGCTCGTTGCAGAAGCGCAGGCCCTGCCGGTTGACAACGACGCCGCGCGGCCAGGCCGTTGGCGGGTTGATGAACCGCCAGGCCGAGCCTTTCTCCATGCGCGCAGCAACGCCGCCCGCAGATTGCCCCAGACGGATGCCGCTGCCGTCGCAGCCGGTCGCGCCCAGACGCATCGCCGGCATGTATTTAGGTGCGTACTGCTGAACCATGGCGCGATTGAAGATGAAGCCGCCGGTGGTCAGCACCACGCCCCCACGCGCGCGTACCCGTATGCGCTGCGCGTGCGCTTGCTCCAGGGCCAGGGCCTTTGCGCGTAGACGGTCTGCCCAGGCGCCGGCGAAATTGTGCACTGCTTCAGCGCGCCGCATCAGCTTGCAGTGCTGGCGTTGCGCTTTGGAGTCCGGCGCCAGTTGCCATAGCTCGGCACCCAGCACGTTGCCGCTACGATCGGTGATCAACCGGCGCGCGCTGGTCTGACGCAGGATCGGTACCTGCAAGTGTTCCAGCCTGCGCTGCAGCGCCCGGTACAACTCGCGTCCGGAATCGATGCCCGGCGCCTTGGTGCGATGACCGCGCGGCGCCGGCTTGGCGTGCGCGGCATAGGCCGGTACACCTTCGTTACCGGAGTAGTAGAGATAGGTGCCGTTACGCGGATACGAGGTCTTCGGAGGATTGGGGTTGGATTGAAACTCGACCCCGATCGACTCCAGCCAGTTCAGCAGATCGAGACTGCCATCACAGAAGCGACGCAGCGCTTCCGGACTGACCGCATCGCCGCTTTCCTGGCGCAGGTAGTTGTACATGGCCTCCGGGGTGTCTTCGTAGCCGGCCTGAAGCTGGTAGCGGGTGCCGCCACCCAGATACACCACGCCGCCGCTTTTGATCGTGGCGCCGCCGCCTTCAAAGCGCTCAGCCACCAGCACATCGGCGCCCAGTTCCTTGGCGCTGATTGCGGCAGCCCCGCCGGCTGCGCCCAGGCCGATGACCAGCACATCGCACTGGCGATCCCAGGCTTCGGTTGCGACGTCTACGACCAGCGGTGCGTCGACCGGCAGGCTGCCATCGAGCGACGGAGAGGGGTTGGACATGGCGTTTGTGCTGTTGTGGACTGTGCGGATTATTGCGATTGGGCCATCAGCGGCGTCGTCCGATAGGGTGAAGGGAGCGGGTGCCACGGCGACATTGCGATCGCGCGGCAGCGGTTCACGTCACCTTCGGCATCACCGCTGGCAGGTTGTGGTCGAAGCACTTCTCTTCCAGGCGCTCGGTCATGCGCCAGCCGGCCTCCGTGCGCACCCATTGATCGAGATACCAAAGGCCGAAGAACATGACATGGGATTTGCCTTCTGGCTGCATCAGCATCGGGTTGAAGCAGATGATGCGCGAGCTGGCGCGATCACCATCGATCTTCAGTTTGAAATTGCTGATCAGGTGGTAGTAGTTCGGAAACCACTTCAGCGTGTCCTTGAGCCAGGCCTTGACCTCGGGGTACCGACCCTTGATGCCGCCCATGGCGGTGTAGTCGATATAGGCATCGGGCGTGAACACCTGATCCAGCGCATCAAAGTTCCGCGTATCGATCGCGTCGGCGTAGTCGGTCATGACCTGCTGGATCTCCAGACGGTCCGAGATTTCCTGCATGCTGAGCATCGCCCCACTCCCCGGCTTGCGGCCTCTGATTGTCGTCCCCTCAGGCTAGGCCGAGCCTGTTGCTCGGGAACCCTCCGTGTGGACTAGATGCGACAAGTTGTCTGCACGATGACGCGCGTACGGCGACAGATGTGGGCGTGACCCCGCGAACAGGCTCACCCGGACGGATGAAGAGCTTGCAGCGTCCACCTCCGATAATTTGCGCCACTCCAAATCTATAAAGCGGACATACGACCATGGCCTCCAACAAACCGCTGATCCAATCGCTTGCTTATCTGGTTGCCGGCACTCAGGACTGTGCCAAATGGCAGCAGTACGCCGAGCAGGTGCTGGGGATGCCGACCCGCCCTGCTGCCGATGGTGGCCTGTACGTGAAGCCCGACGAGCGTATCGGGCGCATGATCATCGTGCCGGACAGTGCTGATCGCTACCTGGCATCGGGTTGGGAAGTTGCCAACGCGGCGGATTTTGCCGCCACCGTTGCCGCGCTCAAGAGCGCCGGCGTCGCGGTCACCGAAGGCACGGAGGCCGAGCGCGCGCTGCGCAAGTTCGATCAGATGGCGGTATTCACCGATCCCTCGGGCAATCGCCATGAGATCGTAAACGGCTACAACGGCGGCTCAAGCCCGTTTGAGTCTCCGGTCGGTGTTGCTGGCTTCAAGACGGGCAAGTATGGCCTTGGCCACACCGTGTTGCCTGCCGCCCAGGCGTTCGACGCCACGCTCACGCTGTTCCAGGAGGTATTGGGCTTCGGCCTTTCCGACGTATTCAATTTCCAGCCCGGGCCGGATGCGCCGGTGATCCGCATCTACTTCCTGCATGCGGCCAGCGGCCGTCACCACAGCCTGGCGCTGGCAGAGATGCCCAGCCCATCGGGTTGCGTGCATGCGATGGTGGAAGTCAATTCCATGACCGACGTGGGGCTGGCGCACGACCGGCTGACGCAGCATGGGGTCAAGATGATGGCGACGCTGGGCGAGCATGAGAACGACCGCATGACCTCGTTCTACATGATGACGCCGTCCAACTTTGCGTTGGAGTATGGCTGGGGCGGCATCGAGGTCGATCCTCAGACCTGGAAGACCACGCATACCGAGCGGGTGTCGATCTGGGGTCACGACTTCTCCGTTGGCTTTCAGTGAGCCGTTACCCGACATGAAAATAGACAAGCAAAAGAGTGCGGCCGAGGTCGTGGCCTCGCTGAAGAGCGGCATGACCATCGGCATTGGCGGCTGGGGCCCGCGGCGCAAGCCGATGGCGCTGGTGCGCGAGATCCTGCGGTCGGACCTCAAGGATCTGACCATCGTCGGCTATGGCGGTACCGACATGGGCATGCTCTGCGCGGCGGGCAAGGTCAGGAAGCTGATCTACGGGTTCGTTTCGCTGGACTTCATTCCGCTGGAGCCGTTCTTCCGCAAGGCGCGCGAGGCCGGCACGATCGAGGCGATGGAGCTTGACGAAGGCCTGCTGCACTGGGGCTTGCGCGCCGCCGCGATGCGGTTGCCATTTCTGCCCACGCGCTCGGGTCTGGCCACCGACCAGATTGCCAAGGTAAACCCGGATCTGCGTATGGTGACTTCACCCTACGACGATGGTGAAGTCCTGCTGGCAATGCCCGCGATCAAGCTCGATGTGGCGCTGCTGCACGTGCATAAGGCGGATCGCCTCGGCAACACACGGCTGTACAGTCCGGACCCGTTCTTCGACGAGCAGATGGCGCGGGCGGCAGACCGTTGCATCGTCAGCTGCGAAGAGTTGGTAGATCGCATCGACAGTGACGAGGCCGATGCGCGTTTCAATCCCTATGAGCGCAGCCTGGTTACCGCGGTGGTGTTGACCCGTGGCGGCGCGCACCCGACCTCGCACGTGCCGGGCTACGGCTGGGATGCGGCGCACCTGAAGCGCTACTGTGCGGCGGCAGAAGAGGACAACGGCTGGGCCAACTACTGCGCTGAGTTTCTTGGCGGTGATGAAGCGGCCTATCAAAAGGCGGTCGGCGGACTTGACGCCATCACCTCACTTCCGCGCCAGGTGTTCTGAATCATGACGACCGCAACCGACTTTACGCTGGCCGAACTGCTGATCTGCGCCTGCGCCGATGTCTGGGCCGAGGAAGGCGAGATTCTCGCCACCGGCATCGGCATTATTCCACGCATCGCCCAAGGTCTGGCCAAGCTGACCCACAGCCCCGGGTTGATGATTACTGATGGTGAGGCCTATCTGGTTGAAGAGCCGGTGGCGATCGGCGCCAAGAATCACGAGGGCCGCAGTTACGGCGGCTGGATGCCGTACGCGCGCGTGTTCGATTCGCTGTGGCACGGTCGCCGCCATGCGTTGGTAGGCCCGGTGCAGGTGGACCGCTGGGGCCAGGCCAACATCTCCTGCATCGGCGAATTCAGCAAGCCGAAGCGGCAGATGCTGGGCCTGCGCGGGTTTCCCGGCAACAGCATCAATCACGCCAACTCCTTTTTCGTGCCCAATCACGGGCCGCGCGTATTCGTGGAAAAGGAAGTCGACCTTGTCTGTTCGGTAGGCTACCGCAAGGAGCGCTGGCCGGCGGGGGTGAACAGTGACTACATGTCCATCCACCATATCGTCACCGACCTCTGCGTGATGGACTTCGGTGGGCCGGATCATGCGATCCGGGTGATCAGCCTGCACCCGGGCGTGACCTTCGAGCAGGTTCAGGCGGCTACGGGCTTCCCGCTGCTGCAGGCGCCGGACATCCGGGAAACCGCGCATCCCACCGCGGAGCAACTGGCGATCATCCGCAAGCTCGACCCGCGCGATGTGCGCAGCAAGCAGCTCAAGGACAACCCTCCGGGCATGCGCCGCGCCGCATGAGCGATCCACAGGCCAAGCAGATGGCGCCGGTCCTGGACGGCTGGTTCACGCTGGATGCGGCTGCGCCGCAGTTGCTCGGCAACCGCTGCACGGCGTGCGGTACCTATTACTTCCCGAAGCTGAAGACCGGCTATTGCCGCAACCCGGATTGCGACGGCGAGGTGTTTGAAGAAGCGCCGCTGTCGCGGAGCGGAACGCTGTGGTCGTTCACCAGCGCGTCCTATCAGCCGCCCGAGCCTTACGTGGCCAGTGAGCCGTTTCAGCCTTTTGGTATTGCGGCGGTGGAGCTGGCGCGCGAGCGCATGACGGTGCTGGGGCAACTGGCAACCGGTACCGACCTCAGAACCTTGAAAGCAGGCATGCAGATGGAACTGGTGCTGGAGCCGCTGGACGACGGCAAGCTCACCTGGAAGTGGAAGGTGGCGCCATGAGCGGTGATCGGGATATCGCCATCCTCGGCGTCGGCATGCATCCCTGGGGCAAGTGGGGGCGCAACTTCGTCGACTACGGGGTCAAAGCGGCGCGCGATGCGCTCGCGGACTCTGGCATCCGCTGGCGCGACGTGCAGTTTGTCTCGGGTGCGGCCACCATCCGCAACGGGTATCCCGGACAAGTCGCCGGTGCCACCTTCGCACAGGCGCTGGGTTGGCAGGGTGCCCAGGTCAATACCTCCTATGCGGCCTGCGCCTCCGGTTCCCAGGCGCTCGCGGCGGCACGCTCGAAGATCCTGTCCGGTGAATGCGAGGTTGCGCTGGTGGTCGGTGCAGACACCACGCCCAAGGGCTTTCTGAAGCCGGCTCCGGGCGAGCGACCGGATGACCCGGACTGGGTGCGCTTCCGGCTGGGCATCACCAACCCCACCTATTTCGCCTTATATGCGCGTCGCCGCATGGAGATGTACGGCGATACGCAGGAAGACTTCGCGCGGGTCAAGGTCAAGAACGCAGCGCATGGATTCGAGAATCCCTACGCACGCTATCGCAAGCTGTTCACGGCGGCCGATGTCGCGGCCTCGGCCATGGTGGCCGATCCGCTGCGACTGATGGATATCTGCGCAACCTCCGACGGTGCCGCTGCGCTGATCGT
>JBFJKG010000138.1:0-5873 GCA_041635075.1 Solimonas sp. | reverse complement strand
GCCGAAAACACACTGTCGTCACTTTCCCCCAGGCCCGCCTGGCGACGCAGCTCGGCACGCAACAGCTCCAGTCCGGCGCCGGTGGCGGCCGAGAGACGAAGATGGATCTCGCCGGCCAGCTCGAACCGCGCGGGGGGCTGGCCAGTCAGGTCACATTTGTTATGCAGCCTGATCACTGGCAATCCTTGCGGTAGCTGCGCCAGCGCGGCGGCATGGTCTTCGTTGAGACCGTCGCTATCGTCGAGCAGAAACAACGCGAGCTCCGCCTGCTGCAAGGCCTGCTTCGCACGACGCACACCTTCACGCTCAACCGGATCATCGCTTTCGCGCAGCCCGGCGGTGTCCACGATGGTCACCGGCAGTCCATCCAGGTTGACGTGTTCGCGCAGCACGTCGCGAGTGGTGCCGGCAATCTCGGTCACGATGGCAACATCCGCACCTGCCAGCGCATTGAGCAGAGTCGACTTCCCCACATTGGGCCGCCCGGTCAGTGTCACTACGAAACCGTCCCGCAGACGACGGCCGCGCGCGCACTGTTGCAACAATGTCTCGAGCTTGGCACGAACTGCACTCAGTCGAAGATGCAGACTTTCGTCTGCCAGCCAGTCGATATCCTCGTCCGAGAAGTCGAGCGCGCCTTCTACAAATACGCGCATTGCCGTCAACTCCGCGGCCAGCGACTGCACGCGACTGGAGAGTTCGCCGTCGAGGGAGCGCAGGGCGGCGCGCGCGGCGGAAGCACTGGCCGCGTTGATCAGGTCAGCAACGGCTTCGGCCTGCGCAAGGTCGAGTTGCCCGTTCAGAAAGGCGCGCTCGGAGAATTCACCTGGCCGGGCCGGGCGTGCGCCGAGCGCACAGGCTGCGCGCAGCACTTGGTCCATCACCACCGGACCACCGTGGCCCTGTAGCTCGATCACATCTTCGCCAGTGTAGGAGTGCGGCGCGGCAAACCGCAGCACCAGGCCCTGATCCAGGATCTGCCCGGTTTCGTCGCGGAAGTGGCGCAGCGCATGTGCGCGCGGCGCCGGCAAGGTCCCAGCGATGCCCGCCGCAACCGTGGTGGCCGCGGGTCCGGATAACCGGACGATGCCAACGGCACCACGGCCAGGCGCCGTGGCGATAGCGACGATCGTGTCGGTGCTGCTGTTCATGGCGCGGTTCACGCGCCGAATTTAACGCCTGGCAGCGGCCTTGAGTTGATCTTCCCGCTCCAGCTTACGCGTGATGAACCACTGCTGGGTGATGCCGATCAGGTTGGACGTGAACCAGTACAGCACCAGACCGGATTGGAAGAACGCGAAGAACGCGGTCAGCATGATCGGCATGATGTTCATCAGCTTCTGTTGCATCGGGTCCGCTACCTGGGCACCCGAAATCTTCTGCTGAATGAACATGCTGATGCCGAAGAGCACCGGCAGCACATAGTATGGGTCTGGTGAGGTCAGATCCTGCAGCCACAGCGCGAACGGCGCCTGGCGCAGTTCTACAGACTCCAGCAACACCCAGTACAGCGCAATGAAGACCGGGAACTGCACCAGCAGCGGCCAGCAGCCGGCCAACGGATTGAAGCCCTCCTTCTTGTAGAGCTCCATCATCGCCTTCTGCATGCGCTCGCGGTCGTCGCCGTGGCGCTCCTTCAGGTCCTGAATTTTTGGTGCGAACTTCTTCATCTTCGCCATCGAGCGGTACTGCGCTTCCGACAGCTTGTACATCGCGCCCTTGACGACCAGGGTCAGCAATATGATCGACCAGCCCCAGTTGCCGGTGAGCTTGTGGAATTTGTCCAGCAGCCAGAACAGCGGTTCTGAGATCGCCGTGAGAATGCCGTAATCAACGGTCAGCTCCAGGCCGGGCGCGTAGCTGCCAATCCGGTCCTGCAGCTTTGGACCCATGAACAGCGGGGTCACAAAGGACTCAGTGGCGCCAACGGCAACCGTTGAAAGCGGGCCCACATACTGCGCCGTGAAAGAGGCGTTGGCTGTCGGCTTCGCGCTGAAGCGGTTGGTCTGTTCCTGCGACGGCAGGATTGCGACCACGAAGTGGTGTTGCAGCATCGCGATCCAGCCGCCGAGCTGCTGGGTCTCGTAGGCCTCCTTGGTCAGATCGTCGAGCGCGGTCTTCTTGAACCGGTAGCTGCTGCCGCCGTCCTTCTGCTCGTAGAAGCCAACCCCGGTGAACGTCGCTACAAACGGCGGCTCATCGCCGGCCTTGAACTGTGTGCGCTGCAGGCGTGCGTAAGGGCTGAGCTGCAGCTCCGCCGCGCTGGCGTTCTGCACCTCGTGAATCAGGTCGACCTGGTAGCTGCCCCGCGTAAAGCGATAGATCTTGCGGACCAGCGTGCCGTCATCGGCGCGGTGTTCCAGCACCACGTCCAGTGTGTCCGCACCATCGGCGAGCCGGTAGCGTGGCTGCGCGCTGCTGTAGACCGTGCGGTGGCTGACCAGCGCTTCGGCGGTACCGGCCAGGCCGCTCTGCAACACGAATAGGCGGCCGTTGCCGTCATCGAGCAGTGGCAGCGGATGATCGGGCTGGCTCTTGGTAATCGGATAGCCCTTGAGCTCCAGCAGGCGCACGTCACCGCCGTCGAGTGCGATCTCTCCAAGGAATACGTCGGTTTCAAACTGAATACGCGTGCCGCTGGTGGCAACGGCGCCCGGGTCGGCACCTGGCGCGGCGGGTGTGCCGGTAACCGCGCCGGCGGTGGGGATGTCCTCGGCCGGCGTCGCTACGGTCGCGGTGGTCGCGGCGGGCGGTACAGTCTGCGTGTGATAGTCCTTCTGCCACGCCTGGTACATGAAGAACAGCACGACACCGAGCAGGGCGATCAGTATGAAACGGCGGTTTTCCATGGCAGCGTCAGTGACGGTGGGGCGGTTCGGGTACCGGATCGTACCCACCGGGGTTCAAAGGATGACAGCGGGTGATGCGCCGGAACGCGAGCCAGCCACCATGGGCGGGCCCGTGCAGACGTATCGCTGTCAGGGCGTAATGAGAACAGGAGGGATAGTAGCGGCAGCGCGGCCCGAGCAACGGGCTCAGCAATAGCTGATAGCCGCGAATCAGCGCCAGCATCAACCCGCTGATCAAGCGGCTGCAGAAGCTTTGTTGGCTGCCGCGATGCGGTTCCACAGGCGCTCCAGAATCTGGCGCAGTTGCTCACTGTCGACCTGCGCGCAACCTGGTCGGGTGAGGAGGACGATGTCCACTGCAGGCAGTGCCTGCTGATGTAGGCGAAAACTTTCTCTAATCTGCCGCTTGATGCGATTGCGATCAACCGCGTGCGGTACGGTCTTCTTGGCAACCGCCAAGCCCAGCCGCGGCTGCCCTATGTCGTTTGCTTTAGCCAGCGCACTCAACCAGCGCTCGCTGTTCCGACCCCCCGCCGCAAAAACAGCCTTGAACTCAGCGGGCTTCAGCAGGCGGGCGCGTCGCGGGAAGCTCGCCATTGCGAGCACCGGGTTCGCGCGATCCCGTTATGGGATCAGGCGCTTACGACCCTTGGCGCGGCGACGGGCGATAACCTGACGGCCACCTTTGGTCGCCATGCGGGCGCGGAATCCGTGCGTGCGCTTGCGGCGCAGCACTTTTGGCTGATATGTGCGCTTCGACATGACTAGACGTCCTGAACTCGTGATTTACAAAAAAGGGCGCGGAGTGTAGCCGTTGCTTGTTTTGTGTTCAAGCTTCGATGTCGTGACCGGCCGCCTGCTGTCTCGGGAGGGGCTGTGGATAACTCGTCTTCGAAGGTTTAGACTGCCCCGCCGTCGTGTCGACTAGCAGGCAGCGGCATCGCGGGTCCTCACCACAACACCTTAGTTAAGTGGCGACAGCCGTCGCCCGGCGATGATTTTATCCATGCAAGACGAGGATCTTTGGACGCAGTGCGTGCGCTGGCTGGAAGGCGAGCTGCCAGACCGCGACTTGCACACCTGGATCAGGCCCCTGCATCCGGTAGTGTCCGGGGATCGGCTGCTATTGCTGGCCCCCAATCGGATCGTGCTCGATCGCGTACGCCTGGAGTTCCTGGACGCGATCCGGCGCGCCGTGCGCGCGACGGCCGGCAGCCAGACAGCAATGGAAGTAGACCTGGCGGTCGGTGCGCCGCGCTCGCAGGTGCCTGAACCCCAGCGCAGCGCCGTCGCGGCGCCAACGGTTCCGGCAGCGGTGGCGGAGGAGCCGGTTGCCGCTGCCAAACTCAATCCCGACTATATCTTTGAGAATTTCATAGAAGGCAAGGCGAACTCTCATGCGCGCGCCGCCGCGCAGCATGTGGTGGAAACCCCGGGGGGCGCCTACAACCCGCTGCTGATTTATGGTGCATCGGGGCTGGGCAAGACACATTTGATGCATGCCGTGGGCAACTCGGTGCTGCGCGACAACCCGCGCGCACGGATTGCCTATTTGGGTGCCGAGCAGTGGATGAACCACTTCACCGCGGCCATTCGCCATGGGCGCATCGAGGGCTTCAAGAACCTGTATCGCTCGGTCGATGCGCTGCTGATCGACGACATCCACTTCTTTGCCCATAAGGAGCGAACTCAGGAGGAGTTCTTCCACACCTTCAATGCCTTGATTGATGCCCGGAAGCAAATCGTGCTGACGTCCGATCGCTATCCCAAGGAAATCGACGGCATCGAGGAGCGCCTGAAGTCGCGCTTCACCTGGGGTTTGTCGGTGGCGGTGGAGCCCCCCGACCTGGAGACCCGCGTAGCGATCCTGATCGCCAAGGCAGAGCAGAACCACGTGGTGCTGCCCAAGGAAGTGGCTTTGTTTGTGGCCCAGCGCGTACGGTCCAATGTGCGGGAGCTGGAGGGTGCGTTGTTGCGCCTGACAGCCAGTTCGCGGCTGCGGGGGGAGCCACTGACTGCCGACTTCGCGCGGGCGACGCTGAAGGATATGCTCGCCGCCTATGAGCGGATGGTCACCATAGACAACATCAAGAAGACGGTGGCCTCGTACTACAACATTCGCATCACCGACTTGGCCTCACCCCGGCGCACGCGCATGTTGGCGCGACCGCGCCAGATTGCGATGGCCTTGTGCAAGGAGCTGACCCAGCACAGCCTACCGGAGATCGGGGAATCTTTCGGCAAGGACCACACGACCGTGCTGCATGCGTGTCGCAAGGTGGTAGAGCTGCGGGCAGAGGACATCAAAATCCGCGAGGATTATGAGAATCTTCAACGGCAACTGGGTTTTTAATTCCCGTGGACGGACACGGGTACAGTGGCAGGGATAAACGGACGAACAAGCTGTGGATGAAAGTGATGCATAACTTACCCACAGGTGGCTAACGCCGGTTCAGGTGACTTTACCTGGCGGCATTGTTGTTATTAGTTGTTGATTTTAATTGGTTTATTTTTGTTATCCACGATTTCAGGGTAAGCCTATTATTGCTGTTGATTGGTCTCTAATTCAAAAACTTAAGATTAGGTGGGCGCATGAAACTGCAAGTGGGGAGAAACGAGCTGCTGTCGGCCTTATCCGCCGTGATCGGCGTCGTAGAGCGTCGGCAGACCTTGCCGGTACTGGCCAATTTTCTGCTGGAGCTCAAGGACGACGAACTGGTCGTTACCGGTACCGATCTGGAGATCGAACTTCAGGCCCGGGCACGCGTACAGAATCTGGCCCCCGGGCGAGCGACTGTGCCCGCGCGCAAGCTTTTCGATATCTGTCGAGGGTTGCCGGAAGGGGCAGAGATCAGTCTGGAGCTCAGTGGCGATAAGGCGCAGCTCAAGTCGGGTCGCAGCCGCTACTCGCTGTCGTGTTTGAAGGCCGACGAGTTTCCGGCAATGGGCCGTGTCACCGATGGCAAGGAACTGACCCTGACCCGCGCGCAACTCAAGGGTGTGATCGAGAAGACCCAGTTTGCG
>JBFJKG010000137.1:0-5873 GCA_041635075.1 Solimonas sp. | reverse complement strand
TGCATGCACGGCGCCTCCGCGCAAGACCCCACCCAGCGTGGGGTCTTTTCGTATGGGCCACGCGCCAGCCGCCGCTATCGAGTGATCCTGCCGCACCGCTGGCAGTGTCGGCAGGGCAATAGCCAAGGGGCCCCGGCGGCCGGATAATCGCACCCAGAGCAATCCGGATTTCCCCTTCTCTCAGGAGAGCGTCATGAAACCTTATGGTCGCAAGGTCGCCATTATCGGCGGCGCACGCATCCCTTTCGCCCGTTCCAACACTGCCTATGCCACCAAGTCGAACTCCGACATGCTGACGGCGGCACTCAAGGGCGTCGTCGACAAGTATCAGCTGCACGGTGAGCGTCTGGGCGAAGTCCAGGCAGGCGCGGTGCTGAAGCACTCGCGCGATTTCAACCTGACCCGCGAATGCGTGCTGTCATCAGGTCTGGCTGCAGAAACCGCGGCGGCCGATGTGCAGATGGCCTGCGGCACCGGCCTGCAGGCGGCGATAGGCGTGGCCAACAAGATCGCCTTGGGGCAGATCGAGTCCGGCATTGCCGGCGGCGTCGACACGACATCCGACGCACCCATTGCTGTCGGCGAGAAGCTGCGCAAGATCCTGCTGGAAATCAACCGCGCCAAGACCGGCGGTCAGCGGCTGGCCGCCATCGCCAAGTTCCGTCCGTCGATGCTGAGCCCCGCCATCCCCACCAATGGCGAGCCGCGCACACGCATGAGCATGGGCCAGCACTGCGAAGTCATGGCCAAGGAATGGAAGATCTCGCGCGAAGATCAGGACCGCCTGGCCTTTGAATCACACATGAAGGCCGCCGCCGCCTATGACGCCGGTTTCCACGCCGATCTGCTGGTGCCGTTTGCAGGCCTGGAGCGCGACAACAATCTGCGCCCCGACATTTCACTGGAAAAGATCGCTACGCTGGGGCCTGCGTTTGACCGCAAGTCCGGTCAGGGTACGCTGACTGCGGCCAACTCCACCCCGCTGACCGACGGCGCCTCGGCGGTGCTGCTGGCCTCAGAAGACTGGGCCAAGGCCCACGGCTACAAGCCGCTGGCCTATCTCACCCATTGCGAAACCTCCGCCGTCGATTTCGCCGGCCCGAAGAAGGAAGGCCTGTTGATGGCCCCGGCCTACGCCGTGCCACGGATGCTGGCGCGCGCCGGGATCAAGCTCCAGGACTTCGATTTCTACGAGATTCACGAAGCCTTCGCCGCACAGGTGCTGTGCACCCTCAAGGCCTGGGAAGATCCGCGCTACTGCAAGGAGCGCCTGGGCCTCGACGCCGCGCTGGGCTCGATTGACCGCGCCAAGATGAATATCAAGGGCGGTAGCCTGGCGATGGGTCATCCGTTTGCAGCCACCGGCGGACGCATCCTCGCCAATCTGGCCAAGATCATCGACGAGAACGGCGGCGGGCGCGGACTGATCTCGATCTGTGCCGCCGGCGGCCAGGGCGTGGTTGCAATCGTCGAGCGCTAAAGCCCAGTTGACCTCCTTTCAGTCGTCGTCATTCAGGGCCCGGCACACGCCGGGCCTTTTTTGTGGCTGGGGGTCTTCCCGGTAAGACAGCTGTAACAAGTCCGGCATAATCAGGCGCATTCAGGGGACGAGGAATTCGCATGACGATTGCCAGGGAGCACTGGGGTAGCCGCTTTGGTTTTGTGATGGCAGCGGCAGGTTCGGCAGTGGGGCTTGGCAATATCTGGCGGTTTCCCTATGTCACCGGCACCAACGGTGGCGGCGCTTTCCTGCTGATCTACCTCGGCATCATCGTCGCGTTCGGCGTTTCACTGGCGCTGGCGGAAATGGTGGTAGGCCGCACTGCGCAACGCAATCCGGTAGGCGCCTTCCGCGCGCTGGGCGGCAAGCGCTGGGCCGGCGTCGGCTTCATCGGCGTATTTACCGGCTTCATCATTCTGTCGTTCTATATCGTCGTAGCCGGTTGGACCCTGGCCTACGTGGTGCGGGCAGCAACCGGCAGTTTGCTCAGCAGCGACCCCGCGATACTGGAAGCCGCATTCGGCAGCTTTGTTTCGGATCCGATTCAGCCCATCGTCTATGCCGGCATCTTCATGGCACTGACTGCTTGGATTGTGGTCGGCGGCATCGCCAAGGGCATCGAACGCTGGAACAAGATCCTGATGCCTGCACTGTTCATCATCCTGCTGATCCTGGTCGCGCGCTCGCTGACCCTGCCCGGTGCCGCCAAAGGGCTGGCGTTCTATCTGGTTCCCGATTTCAGCAAGGTCAGTGCGCAGACCTTTTTTGACGCGATCTCGCAGGCCTTCTTTTCACTTTCAATCGGCATGGGCACGCTGCTGACCTATGGCTCCTATCTGCCGAAGAATGAAAACCTGCCATCGGCTGCCCTGACAGTGGTGCTGCTCGACACCAGCGCGGCGGTGCTTGCCGGCCTGATGATATTGCCGGCCGTGTTCGCTTTTGGGTTCAACCCCAGCGCCGGCCCCGGGCTGACCTTCATCACGTTACCGGCCGTGTTCGCGTCGATGCCCTTTGGCGAGCTATTCGCGGTGCTGTTCTTCGCATTGCTGGGCATCGCTGCTTTGACTTCGGCCATCTCGATCCTGGAGCCGATGGTCGCCTACTTCGTCGACGAACATTGCTTCGACCGTCGGCGCACCGTCATCGTCGCCGCCGTGATCTGCTTCCTGCTCGGCGTACCGGCTTCGCTGTCGTTCGGCTTGTGGAACGGCTTCACGCTGTTTGGCAAGAACTGGTTTGACCTGATGGACTTCCTGTCCAACAACATCCTGCTGCCGGTGGGCGGCCTGTTCACCGCGTTGTTTGTCGGCTGGGTCTGGGCCAAACCTGCGACCCATCACCTGTCCAACGAAGGGAGCCTGCGCCAGCCGTGGGCGCCGCTATGGTTGTTTGTACTGCGCTTTCTGGCCCCCGCGAGCATTCTCTGGATTTTGCTCTCCGCCCTGCTGAAGTAAAACCGGACCGCCCCGATGGATGCCTTCTTCGCAACGCTGGACCGCATCAACGCCGTCATGCTGGGCGTGCCCACGCTGGTCGCCCTGCTCTCGGTAGGCGTGATCTTTACGATCTGGAGCCGCTTCATCCAATACCGCTCACTGACCCACGGCGTACAGCTGTTGCGTGGCAAGGTCCCTGGCGTCAGTGGTGAGGGCAAAGGCGCACTGAGCCACTTCCAGGCGTTGTCTGCGGCGCTGTCGGCCACCGTGGGGCTGGGCAATATCGGCGGCGTCGCCATCGCCGTTTCCATCGGCGGCCCCGGCGCCGTGTTCTGGATGTGGATGGTCGGGCTGGTCGGCATGGCGCTGAAGGGCACCGAAGTCACCCTGTCGATGCTCTATCGCAACACGGCCGATCCAGCCAATCCGCATGGCGGCCCCATGTGGGTCTGCAAGCAGGGCTTGGCCGAACTGTCGCCGAAGCTGGCCAAGCTGGGACTGATCGCAGGTGCTGCCTTCACCGTGCCGCTGATCCTGTTCGGCATTACCGGCGGCAACATGTTCCAGGCGTGGAATGCGGCCGAGATCGCGCGCGCCTACTTCGGTGTGCCCGGCTGGATCTCCGGTGCGGTCATGGCACTGATGGTCGGCGCCGTCATTCTCGGCGGCATACAGCGCATCGGCAAGATCGCCGGTCTGCTGGTCCCGGTGATGTGTGGTGTATACGTACTCGCCGCGCTGTTTGTGATTGCCACCAACGTCGAAGCAGTGCCTGCCGTGTTCGCGCTGATCTTCACATCGGCCTTCACCCCAGCCGAAGCAGGGGGAGCCTTTGTCGGTGCCGGACTCGGCACCGCCTTCATCTTTGGCATGAAGCGCGCGCTGTTCTCGTCGGAATCGGGTTTGGGTTCGGCCCCGATCGCGCATTCCGCAGTAAAGACGCCCGAGCCCGTCACCGAGGGCGTCGTCGCCGGCCTTGAACCATTCATCGACACGCTGGTGGTGTGCACGATGACAGCCTTGGTCATCTTGATCAGCGGCGTCTGGAATCGCGGACCTGCGGCCACCTTCGAGCAACCACCGGCGATCATCGAGGTCGCTCCAGGGCAGTGGGCGCCGCAGACGCTGGCAACGACCGACTTTGGCACAGACCTCAGCAAAGGCGATCAGGTGTTTGTGATCGTCGCCGACGCCAGCGGCACACGCAGCAAGCTGTTCGGCAATGTCACCGGCTCCGGTGACAAGCGCGATGTCAGTTGGCGGCCGCTGGCGGCGGAGACCGCCCCCGTGGTTGTGGAGGCAGGCCTGTTTGCCGACTATCCAGGCTCCACGCTGACCGCCAAGGCGTTTGACTCGGCGCAGCCTGGCCTGGGCCGCTGGATGGTCACGATCACCGTATGGCTGTTTGCGATCTCCACGATGATCACCTGGAGCTACTACGGCGAGCAGGGCATCGTCTATCTCGTCGGCAGTCGCTGGGTCATGCCCTATCGCCTGATCTGGTGCCTGCTGATCTTCGTTACCTGCCTGGGCTTCATCCGCACCGACGC
Organism: Solimonas sp.; assembly: GCA_041635075.1. Lineage (GTDB taxonomy): Bacteria > Pseudomonadota > Gammaproteobacteria > Nevskiales > Nevskiaceae > Solimonas. The sequence continues at coordinate 1,383 of JBFJKG010000137.1, read as the reverse complement.
CGAGCTTGATACCGTCAGCACCGTGGCCTTGGGTTTCATGCTGGCGATCAATCTGCCAACAATGCTGATTCTGGGCGGCAAGGCGATGAACGCCTATCACGACTACTTCAGGCGATTGAAGAGCGGCGAGTTGGGACCTGGCTGAGTTGCGACTTCTGAAGCGGGCGGCGACTGCGGCTGCCCGGTAGACTTGGCGGCCATGAAATCCGTTCCTGAACACCGCGAAGCCCCCCGCTGCGGCGTGTTGCTGGTCAACCTCGGCACACCGGATGCGCCCACGGCACCCGCGATCCGCCGCTATCTGCGCGAATTCCTGAGCGACCCGCGCGTCGTCGAATTGCCGCGTGCCGTCTGGTGGCCGATCCTCTACGGCTTCATTCTGCCGTTGCGGCCGCGACGGCTGGCGCACGCCTACGCCAGCGTCTGGAGTGAGCAGGGATCGCCATTGCTGGCCATCGGACGCGAACAGCAACTGGCGCTGCAGACCAGGCTTGGAACCGACGTGCCGGTGGCGTTGGGCATGCGCTATGGCAATCCGTCCATCGCCAGCGCCCTGGACCAGCTCGCCCAACAGGGCGCACGCCAGCTGCTGGTACTGCCGCTGTATCCGCAGTACTCGGGCACCACAACCGCGTCGGTATTCGACGCCGTGTTTGCCGAGGTCCAGAAAAGGCGGTGGATGCCGGAACTGCGCCTGATCAACAGCTATCACGATGAGCCGGCCTATATCGCGGCACTGGCGGCCTCGGTCCGCGAGCACTGGGCCGACAACGGCCGCGGCGAGCATCTACTGATGTCGTTTCACTCGATTCCGCTGCGCTATCTCGAACTAGGTGACCCTTACTACTGTTTCAGCCAGAAGACCGCGCGCCTGCTCGCAGAGCAGCTGCAACTGCCTGATCACGCGTGGAGTGTGAGCTTCCAGTCACGAGTAGGCCGCGCCAAATGGTTATCACCGTACACCGACGTCGTCCTTGATCAGTTGGCCGGCCGTGGCATGAAGAAATTGGACGTCATCTGCCCAGGCTTCTCGGCCGACTGTCTGGAAACGTTGGAAGAAGTGGCCCTGCGCTACCGCGATCAGTTCTGCGCCAGCGGCGGCGAATCACTCCGCTACATCCCCGCGCTGAATACCCGCGACGATCACGTCAGCGCGCTGGCCGAGCTGGTGCTGCGCCACCTTGGGGGCTGGATGCCGGGCGCGATGGCAGACGACGATCAGCGCGAAGCACGGGTGCGCCGCTGCGCCCAGCAACTCTACGCCTGAGCGCAACCCGCCAGGAACAGCGCCCAAGCAGGCTGGCCCGTACGCGGACTATTCCGCGCGGCTGCGAATCTCAGCGCGCCGATTCTGCGTGCGCCCGTCAGCCGTGTCGTTCGTGG
>JBFJKG010000136.1:0-5890 GCA_041635075.1 Solimonas sp. | reverse complement strand
GCGGAAATCAACTTTCAACTCGGTAATCGCCTCCAGGCTGGCAAGAGCCTGACCGACTGCCACGTACTCGCCAGGGCTCACTCGACGCAGGCCGCAGATACCGTCAAATGGGGCGACGATGCGTGTCTTCTCAAGGCGCGCGCGTGCCAAAGCCACGTTGGCTCGCGCTACCTCCAGGTTGGCCAAGGCACTGTCGAGGTCGCTGGCCGCGATCAAGCTGCGTGCGTTCAATTCAATCGCACGCTGATGATTTCGCTGCATCAGATTCAAGTTGGCCTGCGCCTGATCGAGTTCGGCGCGATATATGGCATCGTCCAGTTCGAACAGTACCTGGCCGCGTTTGACGTTGAGGCCCTCGTTCACGTTGATGCGCGAAACGCGGCCCGCGATCTCGGAGCTGAGGGTGATGGACTCGTCTGAGCGCAGGCTGCCGACAGCGACCAGTTCGCGGTTGAGCGGCTGCAACTGTGCCGTCACTGCCGTAACCGGAACGGCCGCTTGCTGCGCTGCGGGGTTCGCCCCAGCGGTGTCATCCGCGCATCCGCCAAGCGCGGTGGCCAGGCACAAAAGTCCAATGATCGACGCCGAGCAATCAGCGCCTTGCCAGCGGAACAAGCGGAGGCGAGATGAAGCAGCAATCAGGGGCGTCATGCGTGTTCGATTGGTATTCATTCAGATCAGCCGCGCCAAGGTGATGGCGTCGTCATTCTTGGCGTAAGCGCGGAACAGTGTGCGCGCGAGGACGCTCAATATGCGCTGCATCTCGTCCGGCTCCATGTGTCTCAATGGCAGGACACAGGCCTCGACCAATGAGATCAGCGCTGGCGCCATGTCGTCGAGGTCTCCGCCCAAGTCGAGCCGACCTTCAACACTTGCGCGCTTGAGGACCTCGCGCAAGGTGGTGATCGCTGTGGCTTCGAATGTGCGCTGCGTGCTGATCAGTGCCGAGGTTTCCGGCGTCGAAGGGATCAACCAGTACCCTGCGATGCCTTTCTCTACCCGCGTGTCCTGCAGCAGTTCTCGCAAGCCGATGAACAGCCGCAGGATGCTCTTCAGGGCATCAGGCTCGGCCTGCATCGGGTCGAAGATATAGAACTCGAACAGCGCATGCAGGCGTTTCAGGCAATGCAGGTAGAGGTCTTCCTTGCCCTGGAAATGCCAGTAGAGAGCGCCCTTCGACAGCCGCGCGGCCTTGGCGATGTCACCAATGGACACACCTTCGTAGCCGTATCGACCGAATAGCTCGAAGGCTCGGTCCTCAATGGCTTTAAGCGTGTTGAACTGCTCGTGAGCGGGCTTGCGTGGCATGGCGGCAGAAGAGGACCCCCTGAATTCTGAACGATTCAGTGAGTCCCTGTCTGCCCCTGTGTGCGGTGCGCCGGGGTTGACGCCCTCTCAATGCCCCAGTGTTCTGAACTCTCGGCGCAGTTCAAGTTCCTCATTCGCTACGCAGGCTTCCATCTGCGCCAGCCGCCTGTCGAGTCGCTCGAAACGCGCACGAGCCTCGCTGCCGCTGACGGTACCGCCCCGCCGGCTGCCGCCGGACGGACCTGGATTTGTCGTCTCGCGGTTGGCGTGGCCATTCGGCTCGCCTTCGGCAGCGTCCATCAGGTACCACAGCAGCAGATAGACCACGCCAGCAGGGAAGAAGCCGCCGAAGATGAACGCCAGTATGAACAGCACGCGGATGAGCTTGACGCTCCACCCGGAATAGTCTGCGAGGCCGGCGCAGACGCCGGCAATCCAGCCGTTATCAGGATAGCGGGGCATGCGCGCGAGCAGGCCGTCGTTGCGCGAAGAGTCAGTGCTGGGCACGGTGTTTTTCCCTCCATCCGGGGACTTCTACGTCGAGGATACGTTCCAGCGCGTCAATGCGCTGTTCCATTCGATCCGCGATCTTGAGGATGTCGTCGCTGACGCCGCTGCGTGTCTGCAAGTCGTGAATGCGCTTACGTTCCGCGTGGCGCATGATCAGCGCTGGCAGGACGACAAACAGCGAGATGATGGCGGCCAGAGGTATCAGTAGAGCAACTATATCTTCCACTGCGCTTACTCCCGATTCTTGTCGTCTTCAGACGGGGTCACACGCGCCGTCTTGGCTCGCAATCTTGCCAGTTCTGCTTCGATGCCGTCATCCTCAAGCCGGGAAAATTCATCGCGCAGGCTGCGCGCGCCAAGGTCATAGGCGTCGACTTCAGCCTCCAGCTGGTCCGCCCTGCGCTCAGCGATATCCAGTGCGCCAAGGGTCTGGCCCAGCTTGCGATCATCAATCTGCTGGCGTGCCTTCAGCCGTGAACTGTTGGTTTCGGTGCGCAGGGTAATAGCCTTCTGCCGGCTTCTGGCCTCGCCCAGCTTGCTGCGCAACTTGCCGATATCGTCATCCAGCTTATGCAGTTCCTCTGCGACCTGCTTGAGCTCGCGCTGGGCATCCTTGATCCGCTCCTGGCACCGGGCCTTGGCGGCCAGTGCGCCACGCGCAAGATCTTCGCGCTGTTTGAGCACTGCCAACTCCGCCTTCGCCTCCCAGTCGGCGGCCTCTTCAGTCTGGGTTTCACTCAGACGTTGCAGTTCCTTCTTGCGGGCCAGCCACTGCACGGCGGTGGATCGCACCTCTACCAAGGTATCCTCCATCTCCTGAACGATCAGACGCGCCATCTTGCCGGGGTCCTCAGCCTTGTTGAGCAAGGCGCTGAGGTTGGCGTCGATAACGTCACGTGTTTTGGAAAATATGCCCATCCGGGTAGATCCTCGATTAGGCCGTGAGGCACCAGGCCGACAGGGTGCTCACTGACGGCTGGCACTGGCGATGGCATCGCCTGTAGTTTCGGATTTCACGTCCGGCAGCAGCGGCTTCAGCGTTTTCAGAAAGCTGTCCTTGAGTTCATCCTTGATGGTTTCAAGCGCGGCATTGCCCTGGCTGGCAATCACGCGACCGACACCGGTCGCAACGCGCACGCCAAGATTGTCGGAGGCGCTGGCAGGCAGGCTGCAGACGAGCAGGGTGGCAACAGCGATGCCGGAAATCAGGTGGCGAGCGGTGCGGTTCATGGTAGGCCTCCTTGGCCAACGTGGCGATGCGGTTATTAACGCCAAGGACGTGCCAAGTCCGGATTGTCACCTAACTAACTGATAACAAAATATAAAATCGACGGATCCGGATGCACCGTTCGCGCTAACGCAGCGATTGCGACCAAGGAGTGGCGAAAAAAACCAAGTCATAGCAGAATCCCGCAATGGAGCTGCGTGCCACCCCTGATCCGATACTCGGCCAAGCCGACAATTTCCTCGCGGTACTCGAGAAAATTTCTCGGGTTGCGCCCTTGCGCAAGCCAGTGTTGATCATCGGCGAACGCGGAGCCGGCAAGGAGCTGATTGCCGCACGCGTGCACTATCTCTCCGAGCGCTGGGCCCGGCCGTACGTGAAGTTCAATTGCGCGGCGTTGAATGAGGAACTGCTGGAGTCGGAACTGTTTGGCCACGTTGCAGGCGCCTATACCGGCGCCAACAAGGCTCGCATTGGCCGTTTTGAGTTGGCGGATGGGGGCACCATTTTTCTGGATGAGCTGGCATCGATGTCCCAGCGACTGCAGGAGAAGTTGCTGAGGGTGATCGAGTACGGCGAGTTTGAGCGTGTAGGCGAGAGCCGCACGATCAAGGTGAATGTGCGGCTGGTCGGCGCTGCCAATGTGGACTTGCCCGCGCGTGCGCGCGCCGGAAAGTTCCGCGAGGACTTGCTGGACCGCCTGTCCTTCGACGTGATCACCGTACCGCCGCTGCGCGAGCGTCAGGAAGACATCATTCTGCTGGCGCAGAAGTTTGCTGAGAACATGGCGACTGAGCTGGATCGCGACTATTTCGCCGGCTTTTCGCCAGCGGCCGAGCGCCAACTGCTGAACTACGCCTGGCCGGGCAATGTCCGCGAGCTGCGCAATGTCGTCGAGCGTGCGGTCTATCGCCTGGACCATGCGCATCAGGTGGTCGAGCAGTTCGAGTTCGATCCGTTTGCGTCTCCCTACCGCCCGGCTGCCGAGTTCTCAGCTGAGGTCGGACCGGCGGCATCACCGGCAACAAGCGGGGCGACTACTGCCAGCGTCAGCGTCAGCGTCGCCGGGCCGAACTTGCCGCTCGACTTTGTTGCGACCGTCTCCGAATTTGAAACCCAGCTGCTGAGCCGCGCGCTGGATGAAGCGCGGTACAACCAGAAGCGCGCTGCCGAACTGCTGCAGCTGACCTATCACCAGTTTCGCGGCCACCTGCGCAAGTACGATCTGCTGAATAAGTCGGGCGAGAACTAGCCCGGTTCAGTTGGCTGCTGATTGCGATCAGGACGAGTCTGCTGCATCCGATTGAGCAGCTTTGCCCGTTGTCCCGGTGATCCGGTGCGCCGGCACAACAGCTGATACAGCGCAGGCACCACGAACAGCGTCAGCAGGGTGGAGAAGCCGACGCCGAAGAAGATCACCAGGCCCAGTACCCGCCGTGCCTCACTGCTGGCCCCGGCTGCCAGCATCAAGGGCACGACACCGGCGCAGGTCGCGATCGAGGTCATCAGGATCGGTCGCAGGCGCACCTGAGCGGCTTCCAGCAGCGCGTCCGTGAATGCCAGTCCCGCATCGCGGCGCTGATTGGCAAACTCGACGATCAGGATCCCGTTCTTGGCTGCGAGCCCAATCAGCATGACGATGCCAATCTGGCTGTAGATGTTCAGCGTGTTGCCGGACAGCCACAGCGCCAGCAATGCGCCAAACAGGGCCAGCGGTACGGTGGTCATGATCACCAACGGGTGCAACCAGTTCTCAAATTGAGCGGCCAGCACCAGGAACACCACGGCTAGTGCCAATACAAACGTCAGGTACAGCGCCGCCGAAGCCTGCTTGAGTTCCTGTGATTCGCCCTTGTAAGACAGCCTCGCAGTCGCGGGCAGCTCTTCGCGTGCAATCGATTCGAGATAGCTCAGCGCCTCGCCCAGCGGATAGCCGCCCGCGAGGCTGGCGGACAGGGTGATGGCGCGCATCCGGTCATAGCGGTTGTAGGTCGAGGCCCCTGCAATTTCACTCATGCTGATGACGTTGGCCAGCGGAACCAGCTGACCCGTCGACGTCGAGCGCACATTGATGTCGGCGACATCGGCGACATTGGCGCGCTCCGAGCGTTCAGCCTGCAGGATGACGTCGTATTCCTCGCCGCGGTCGACGTAGGTCGTGACCCGTCGGCCGCTCATCAAGGTCTCCAGCGTGCGCCCGATGGTTTGCATCGAAATGCCGAGGTCGCCGGCGCGGTCGCTGTCAACCGCGATCTCGACAGTGGGTTTGGTTTCCTTGTAGTCGGAGTCCAGACGCAGCAGCCGTGGATTCTCGCGCTGGATTCGCGCCATCAACCGATCACGCCACCGGGCCAGCTCCTCGTAGGTGCCGCCACCGATCACCAGCTGTACCGGCTGGCCGAAGCCGCCGCCGAAGCTGCCGCGAGGGTTGGCTACCGCGCGCACGGCGGTAATCTGACCTAGGTAAGCGTTGAACTCAGAGGCGACTTCCGCGGTACTGCGCTCACGTGCGTTCCAGTCCACCAGCGAAGCAACCATCGTCGCGGTATTGACGTCGTCGCCGCCACCAAATCCGGGCTGACGCACGATCAGCCGATCGATTTCCCCCTGGCCCAGTTTCTCAACCAAGGCCGACTCGATCTGGCTCACGTAGCGACGCGTGTATTCGAAGCTGGCGCCTTCGGGGCCGGCCAACTGTACCGAGAACTGGCCGCGGTCTTCGGCCGGTGTCACCTCTGTCGGCAGCTGCCGGACCAACAGAAAGCACCCCACCAGCAGCGCCAGGATGGCGCCGACGGCGACGTAGCTACGCGCCAACAATGCGGCAAGCAGGTGACGGTAACGATC
>JBFJKG010000135.1:0-5923 GCA_041635075.1 Solimonas sp. | reverse complement strand
TCGCTGTTCGATTTCGGCGCGCGCGGCGCGCAACGCCGCAAGGCCATCGCCGAGACCGCGCAATTGCGTGCCGAACGCGATGATCTGGAACGCCGACTGAGTCTGGCGCGCAGCGCCGCGCGCGAAGATCTGGAAACAGCCCTGCGCGCGATCAGCGCCGCGGACGCGCGCCTGGCTGCCAGCGATGAAGGCTTCCGTATTGCCGAACGCAAGCGCGAAGCCGCGAGCCTGTCGCAAATCGAGTTCCTGGATGCCGAACGCGCCCTCACCGAAGCCCGCCTGAACCTCGCCATCGCTCGCTGCGCCGCACTGGACCGCGCCGCGGAGCTTGAGCTGGCAACGGCCACCTTTCCCATGTCTGCCCTTGCACAGGCGGAGTAACGCCCGATGACCTCATTGAATCTGCCCGCCACCGCCCTGCTGGTCACCGCCACCTTGCTGGCAGCCTGCGGCCCATCCGCACCACCGGCGTCGGACACCGAGGCTCCGCAGTTGCGCCCGGTGCGGGTCGCCAAAGTTGAGCAGGGGCCGGCGTTACCGCCAATCGTCGCCAGCGGCGTGGTCGCTGCGCGTGACGAGGCCAAGCTATCGTTCAAGCTCGGCGGCCTGATTCGCGAAATCACGGTGCGCGAAGGTGAGGCGGTCAGGGCCGGCCAGCTTCTGGCGCGACTGGAGACAGCCGAGATCGACGCCGGCGTTGCCCAGGCGCGAGCCGCGCACGACAAGGCCCGTCGCGATCTGCAGCGCGGCCAGCAGCTGTTCAAGGATGATGTCATCACTCAGGAGCAGCTGGACGATCTGGGAACGGCTGCCGAAGTGGCGCGCGCCCAACTCAGCGCCGCCGAGTTCAACCGCCGCTACGCCGACATCACCGCGCCCGCCGATGGCCGCGTGCTGCGACGCCTGGCCGAGCCGCGGGAGCTGGTATCCGCCGGGCAGCCGGTGCTGATGGTCAGCCGCGGCGCTGGCGGCTTCACCCTCAAGCTGGGCTTGCCGGACCGCGATTTCGTGCACGTCGCCCTGGGCGACACTGCGACCGTCGCGTTCGATGCCTTTCCGGGGCACAGCTTTGCCGCACGCGTGATCGAACGCGGTGAAGCGGCCGACCCGCGCAGTGGCACCTTCCCGCTGGAACTGGAACTCGACACCGGTGAAGCGACGCTGGCTTCAGGCCTGATCGGCCGCGCCGAGATCGCCGCCTCCAGTGCCGGCAACGCACGCCTGGACTACATACCGCTCAGCGCGCTGGTCGAGGGCAATGCTTCGTCGATGCTGGTGTTTCTCTACGACCCCGCCAGCGGCAAGGTGCGCGGCCAGCAGGTGGCGGTTGCATTCATCACCGAGCAGCGCGCGGCGCTGAGCACCTCGTTGCCGAACGGCGCCATGGTGGTGGCCGAGGGCGCGCCCTACCTGCACGACGGCGACGCCGTGCGCACTGTCGAATAAGGCGCGATCCGGAGCCAGCCCATGCGCATTTCCGAGTTCTCCGTCCGCAACGTGCCGTTCATGGCCGTGCTGTTTCTGATGCTGCTGGCACTGGGTTTCATGGCCTGGCGCGACATTCCGCGCACCGAAGACCCCTACTTTCCGATCTCGGCATTCTCGATCATCACCGTGTATCCGGGTGCCGATCCGCTGGAGATCGAACGCCAGGTGGTCGAACCGATTGAGGATGCGATTCACAGCCTCGATGATGTCAAGGAGATCGTCTCCACCTCGGACGACAGCGTGGGCATCGTCCGTGTCGAGTTCGAGGCGTATGTCGATACCGAGAAAAAGTACGACGAACTTACCCGCGAGCTGAACGCGCTGCAGTTGCCATCCGGCCTGACCCGTCTGGATGTGCAAAAGATCAACCCGGGCACCGTCAACATCGTCCAGGTTGCACTGACCTCCGACACCGCATCGTGGAATGCGCTGGAAGACTGGGCAGAAACGATCAAGGACCACTTTGAGCGCCTGCCTGGCGTGCTGGAGTCCGAAATCTGGGCCCATCCGGAGCGCGAACTCAGGGTGGAGCTGGATCTCAAGCGTCTTGCCGAGTTGAATCTGCGCGCCACCCAGGTGCTGGCCGCCGTTGATGCCGCCAACACCAACGTGCCCGGCGGCGCGGTCGAGGTCGGCGCGCGCCGTTTCAACATCAAGACCAGCGGCAGCTATGACTCGCCGCAACAGGTCCTGGATACCGTGATCGTGGGCGACGGCACCCGCCTCGTGCGTGTGCGCGACGTCGCCGACGTGCGCTGGGCGCAGGGGCCCGAGCGCCATCTGGCGCGACTCGACGGCAAGCGCGCGGTCTACATCACCGCCAACCAGAAGGGCGGCCAGAACATCTTTGTCACCCGCGACGCGATCTATGGCGCGCTGGCCGAGCTGGAACCGCAGCTGCCGGCGGATATCCGTCTGGAGCGCGGCTTTGACCAGTCGCGCAACGTCGACAAGCGATTGAAGCGGCTGGGTGCTGACTTTGCGATCGCCATCGTGCTGGTGTCGATCACCCTGCTGCCGCTGGGCCTGCGTGCTGCCGGCATCGTCATGGTGTCGATTCCGCTGTCGCTGGCCATGGGTCTTGCGGCGCTCTACTTCACCGGCTTTTCGCTGAACCAGATGTCGATTGCCGGCTTCGTCGTGGCGCTGGGCTTGCTGGTCGATGACTCCATTGTCGTCACCGAAAACATCTCACGCTTTCTGCGCGGCGGTCGCTCACCGGACGAGGCCGCCATTCTCGCCACGCGCCAGATCGCACTGGCCGTGCTCGGCTGCACCGCCACGCTGCTGTTCGCCTTCCTGCCACTGCTGTCGCTGCCCGGCAACGCCGGCAAGTTCGTACGGTCATTGCCGCTGGCGGTGGTCTTCACGGTCGTCGCATCGCTGTTTGTATCGCTGACCATCATTCCGTTCCTCGCCTCTCGTGTGCTGCCCCGGGATGAGTCGCACGAGGGCAATCGTGTGCTGCGCTGGTTGATGGGCTGGATCCACCGCATCTACTCACCGCTGCTGCGGCGTGCACTGGCCAAGCCTAAAACGACGCTGGCACTGTCATCGGTACTGGTCGTTGCCACACTGGGGCTGGTGCCGCTGATCGGTATGAGCCTGTTTCCGAAGGCCGACACGCCACAGTTCCTGATTCAGATCAGCCTGCCGGATGGCGCCAGCCTCGCTCAGACCGATCAGGTGCTGACCCAAGTGGACGGCGTGCTCGCCAAGACGCCGGAGATCCAGCACCGCTTTGCCAATCTCGGGCGCGGCAATCCACGCATCTACTACAACATCTTCCAGCGCGAGTACGCGTCCAACTACGCCGAAATATTCGTGCAGCTGGATCGCTACGACCCGCAGACGACCCCCTCGCTGCTGGATCATCTGCGCGCCGAGTTCGATAGCATTCCCGGCGCCGACATTCTGGTGAAGCAGTTCGAGAACGGCCCCCCGATCGAGGCCCCGATTGCGATCCGCATCATCGGCCCCGACCTGGACCAGCTGCGGACGCTGGCCGCCGAGGTCGAGATGTTGATTCGCAACACGGCCGGCACGCGTGATGTGGTCAACCCGAGCCGCCGCTCGCGCATCGACCTTGATCTTAATGTGGACCGCACCAAGGCCGGCCTGCTCGGCATTCCGCCGCTGGAGCTGGATCAGACTGTTCGCCTCGCCGTCGCGGGCCTGCCGGCCGGCGAGTTCCGCGAACCGGACGGCGACAGCTATCCCATCGTCCTGCGAGCACCGCTGGCTGGCAGCGCGACGCTGGCCGCCCTCGAAGGCCTGCACGTCGGCACCCGCGCTGGCGGCCAGGTCCCGTTGGCACAGGTCACCCACCTGGCGCTGACCGAATCACAGTCCCGCATCTACCGTCGCGACCGCGAGCGCGCGGTGGCAATCACTGCCTACACCGAGACCGGCCACAACACCGAGCAGGTGACGACCGACATCCTCCAGCAGCTGGCGCGGCGCGACTGGCCAACCGGCTATCGCTACACCGCGGGTGGTGAAGTCGAGAGCCGTGCCGATAGCTTCGCCGGCTTCGGCGCTGCCATCCTGATAGCCCTGTTCGGCATACTCGCCGTGCTGGTGCTGGAATTCGGCAGCTTCAAGTCGACACTGATCGTCGCCACCGTGATTCCGCTCGGCGTGATGGGGGGCATCCTGATGCTGTTCATCGCAGGCTTCAGCCTCAGCTTCACCGCCATGATCGGCTTCATCGCGCTGATCGGCATCGAGATCAAGAACTCGATTCTGCTGGTGGATTTCACCAATCAGCTCCGGGCCATGGGGCGCCCGCTGGATGATGCGATAGCCGAAGCCGGGGAAATCCGCTTCCTGCCCATACTGCTGACCTCGGTCACCGCGATTGGCGGCCTGATGCCGCTGGCGGTGCAGAACTCGCCGCTGTACTCGCCGATGGCCTGGGTCATTATCGGTGGCCTGATCACCTCTACCCTGATCGGGCGTCTGGTCACCCCGGTGATGTACAAGCTGCTGCCTCCGCCGATGCATACGATCCGCGCCTCCGGCATTGCCGAAGCCACGAACCCGGCCTCCCTGTAGGGGCTACCCCCACCCCCAGCTGCCACGCTGGGGGTTTTCATTGGCGTCGATCCGGGCAGGAGTCGCGTAGGATAGGCCTTACGTCGCGCGGCCTATGCCGCCCGTCACCCGAATTCCGGGCTTGGCGTGGGATGCGACGGAACGATCACTTAACGCAGGAATGCTTTCTCTAATGAAACATCATTGCTCCGCGCCGTTGGCCGTGCTCAGTCTGATGGGCGCAGCCCTGATCAGCACCCACGCCCTGGCTTCCGATCCGGCATCCCATGATGTCGCTCTGCCAACCCAGCCCGATCAGGTGCTGGTTATCGAGTGGACCGGTACCGCGCTGCCCGGCGGCTCCGGCCTGGGAAGCGCGGGCAGCCTCGGCGATCTGGCCGGCGCCGACGCATCGCTCCCCTGTCCCTCGGACGGAGCAGATGACGCACATGTCATCAATCTCACGGTTCCTGCCGGCGTCTACGACGGCATCAGCGTCAAGGCCGACTTTCACATCGAATGGGAGCCCGGCAGCCCTGATCCGTCGGGGACTTTCACCGACCCTGATCTGGTTCTCAGCGTCTATCACGACGGCGAGCTGGTGGGCTCCAGCGATGGCGGCAGCCCGCAGGAGAACGTCGGCACCAACAACCCCGAGGCCGGCACCTACACGGCGGTTGTCTGCCCCTTCCTCGCCAGCGAACCGACGGCCTACCGCGGCAAGCTGACGCTGACGGCCAGCGAGCCCGCGAGCTGCCTGGCGGCTCCCAGCAAGGCGATTGCGCACTCCACGGCAACCTCCGGTCAGGGCGGCATCAAGCACCCGGAACTGCCGGGGCTGGCCAACTTCGATCTGTTCCGCAGCACGGCAACGCCGGCCATGGGCGCTCTTCCCGCTGATCTCGGCGGCCGCCTGCAGTCCTCGCTGTACGACCGCACGCTCGGCCAGCCGACTTTCCTCTGGGCCAAGACCGATGCGCAGGCCGCCACGGTCGGCGCACTGACGCCGCGCCAGCTGTTGATCGAAAGCGCACGCGCACACCTGCGTACAGAATCGAAGAAGTTGAAGCTGACGCCGGCGATGATCGACCAAGCCGAGGTATTCAACGCCCAGTTCAACGGCGACGGCCCGGCTGTGGTGCGCTTCCGTCAGCGCGTCAATGGTCTGGAAGTCCACCACCGCTCGCTGAACGTATTGCTGGACCGTGCCTACAAGCCGGTCGCGGTATCCGGCTACTTTGCAACCAACTACAACCCGAGCACGATCAGCGCGCCGCATTTCATCAAGACCGCGCCGCAGGCCATCGCTGCCGCATGGACCAATCTGGGTGGCACCCTCAGCGCAGCGGCACTGAACCTCACCGAAACGCGCGGTGCCTGGGAGCTGTACTCGCGCCCG
>JBFJKG010000134.1:0-5935 GCA_041635075.1 Solimonas sp. | reverse complement strand
CGGCATGCAGTGCGTGTACGAGCCTGACGATAGCTGGCCGTCGGACTATTCCGGCCGGTCGCATAGGGGGTATGGGTGATCAAGGCCACGGAACAGGCTGCCTGCAAATGTGCCGCCGGTCGGCGCAGTGCTGCCGTTCGTTCGTCACCGTGCCGGCCGAGTCGATTGGCGCCTCCTAAGCTGTTGCCCATGCGACGCGCTCCTGGGTTTACGCTGCTGGAACTGATGATCACGATTACGGTGGCTGGGGTACTGCTGTCTATCGGTATCCCCAACTTCCGTTCCGCACTGGCGGACAATCGACTAGCCGCTCAGACCAACGAACTCAGTGCCGCCTTGTCCGCTGCCCGTGCCGAGGCGATGAAGCGCGGGGTCCAGGTCACGATCTGTCGCAGCATCAACGGAACTGGTTGCAGTGCAGCGGGCAACTGGCGGCAAGGTTGGCTGGTTTTTGCTGAAACCGACACCGCAGGCACCGTCGGTACTGTAAACGCGGGCGAACCTATCATCGCTGTTCGCAGCGAGATCGCCGGCAACAACACCATTCGCTTTACAGGAAATCCAACCTGGCGGGTGACGTACAACACCCAAGGCATGACTACTAGCCTGGGCACCTTCCGCATCTGCGACAGCAGCCGGTCGGGGTATCAAAGAGAAATTGCGGTGGCCCGCACCGGTCGGTCACGGATGCGAAGATTCGATGGCAATGGAGTCGGATGCTGATGCACTCTCCGCTCCAGCTGCGTTCTCAACACGGCTTCAACCTGATTGAGGTGATGGTGGCCGTTGCTGTGCTGGCCATTGGTTTGCTGGGGATCGCGGCACTTCAGATCTCGGGTATCCGTTACAGCATGGGTTCCTACACCCGATCCATCGCGGTGATGGCCGCCAACGACTACGCCGAGCGCATGTATGCAGCGCGCCCCGGGGTCAACCTCGGGCTCTATGGCGGATACGACTCCAGCACAATCAACTGCGCCGCAGAACCAGCCTCCATCTGTGCCACGCAGTCGGACACCACAACTCCGGACATCTGCTCGCCCGTCGAGATGGCGACCTACGATCGCTACGTCGCCGCCTGCGGCTACCCCATCACCGACGGGCGCTACGGTGGGATCCAGACGCTGCTACCGGCAGGCAGACTGGTCAGCCAATGCCTGAATGCGGCCGGTGCCGCAGCCGCCTGCGCGGTCGGCATGCGCCACTTGATCACGGTCAGTTGGCAGGAACGCGGCAGCCAGACTGACGGCACCAGCGCCATCCAGACCGTCAATTACCAGATGACGGTGCAGCCATGAGGCTGGGGGCCAACCACCACGGCTTCTCGCTCGTCGAGCTGATGATCGCAATGGTCATCGGCCTGCTGCTGATTGCAGGCATCGGCCACGTGTTTCTGTCCGGGCAGCAATCGTTCAAGACCCAATCAGGAACAGGAAAGCTGCAGGAAAATGCGCGGTTTGCGTTGTTCTTTCTGCAACGGGACATACGCATGGCCGGCTTTCCCAGAAACCAGGGCCCCAGCACCGGCCAGCCGACTGCGGCCGCGTTCCTTGCAGCCAATACCAGTGATGGTGCCAGCGGCGCGCCCGACCAGATCCAGATTCAGTACAACTCCGACCCCAGCATTCCGGACTCAGATCTGGATTGCCTCGGGCAGGAATCCGACACGGCCTTCCCCGCCGGCTGCGCCGCCTCCAACCCGGCAGCCGCCAATGACGATGCTGGCTGCTCCTGGGTAGTCACCAACCATTACTTTGTGCAGAACGGTTCGTTGATGTGCCGCGGCATCGGCAACGCCGCTGCTCAACCGATTGTAGATGGCGTGGAAGACTTCCAGATCCTGTACGGCGAGGACACGGACGGCGACACCTACGCTGATGTCTACCGCAACGCCTCTCAGGTCGTCGACTTCAACCAGGTGGCAGCCGTGCGTATCGGGATATTGCTGAACACCCAGGAACAGGTTGCCGATACGCCGGACACGCAGGAATACGCGGTGCTGGATGCCGATCCGATTACCCCCGTCGACGACGCGGCGACAGCCGATAACGAGTTGCTGTACCGGCGGCGTGTATTCACCACGACCATCGAAGTCCGCAATCGAACGCAATGAGTCACTCACCTACCCGTCGGCATCAGCGCGGTGCGGCATTGGCCATAGGCCTCTTCATGTTGTTGATGCTGACCATCATCGGCCTCACCGCTGTGCGCTCGACAACGCAGCAGGGCCGCATGGCCAGCAACTTCCAGTTCCAGAACAGCGCGTTCCAGGCAGCAGAGGGTGCGATCCGCGGGCTGGTCGCGGAAATGCGCGGAGAATTGCCGCGGCCCACCGGGGTAACGGTCAATGTGCTCGTCGATGCCATTGACCCCAGCACTGCAAACCCGACCCGTTCGTACACACTCGGACCCAACATCACCAGCCAGGCTACCGTGCAATACACCGGCCAAGCGCCAGCCCCCGGCTACTCGATGGGTGTCGGCAAGGGCGCCATTGTCGCGCACCGGTTTGCAATCACCGCGACCGGCGCCCAGACCAATTCCAGCGCGCAGGCACAGCACCAGCAGGGCGTGCAACGCGTCGGCCCCGGCTTCTGACAAGGGGCGTTTACTGATGAAGAGTCGCAGGAGTTTGGTCATGCAAAATCAAGACAACCGTTGCAAGCCTCGTTCGCGCAGCGCGCTGCTGGCGGTCTCGATGGCCTACGGCATGGCAGGCATGTCAGCAGCTTGGGCAGATGACACCGAAATCTTCTTCCCGCCAGAAGTCATCGAGGCGAACGATCAGACCGCACGGCCCAATATCCTGTTCATGATGGATACGTCGGGGTCCATGGGTAGCACCGACGGCACCGGCCTGACCCGCCTGCAGCGCGTCAAGGACGCCCTGCTGGCCATTCTGGATGACCTCAACCCCAGCGTGAATATCGGCATAGGGCGGCTGTCCAGCGGTGAAGGTGGCGCGATACTGTGGCCGGTCTCGGCCATCGATTCTGCTGCGGCCACGGTTTACCCCGGACTGGCTGCGCAACAGATCAATGTCACGACCGGCGGCGGCACCAACGAGGCGCAGCAGCTCGTGTCCGCAGTGACGACTACCCCCGGCTCGCTTGCTGTCGGGGAAATTACCACGACGCCGCCCGGCTCCGCCGAGTTCCATATCACTCGGATCGTCAACGAAGCCGAGGAATACGACAGCAGACGCGTGGACACCGATGATGGCGACGGCAATCGCGACAGTGCAGATATCGAGCTTAACGAGCAGAAGGACTCGGACCCCGGCATCGGCGCAGGAAAAACCACCGCCTACGTGGGCTTGCGCTATGAAGGTTTCAGCATTCCCGCCGGTTCAACCATCAGTTCTGCATACATCCGCTTTACCTGCGCCAATGGCGGGGAGAACGACACACTCAACGGTGTGGTGATACGCGGCCACAAGGTACGGTATTCAGATCAGTTCGAAGCCGGTAACAGCAAGGACTTGTCGAATCGATACTCGAAGCAAGAAACCAGCAACTCCGTGAACTGGAATGGCGTCGGCAAATGCAGCAGCGCCGGCACTACGGTGGACACCCCCAGCCTGGTCAATGTGCTTAATGAGATTCGCACGAGCAACAGTTGGGCCGAGGGCAATCCTGTTACCTTTTTGTTGAAGCTACCCAGTGGCGGCAATCGCACCATGCGCGCGCTGCAGGGCGGCTCACAGGCGCTGGCGCCACGCCTGATCGTGACCTTCACGCAACCGGCCACGGTCCTGGGGGCGCGCCAGTTCGGCCTGCGGTTCAACAACGTCAACATTCCGCGTGGCGTTACGGTGACCAGCGCCCAGATCCTGATGTATGCCAATCCGGCCAGCGCTACTGCAACCCAGAATGCGCAGGCACTTACCGTGAACATCGACGTGGAGGCCGCCGACAATGCAGCCGCCTTTACCGCCGCAGCCAACAACGTCAGTGGACGCAGCTCGGGAGGCACGGTCTCATGGGCCGTGCCAGTCCACAGCACGGCCGGCCAGGAAGCTGCCACTCCTAGCCTTACAGCCCTGGTCAATGCCGTCACCAGCCGCACCAATTGGTGCGGCGGAAACTCGATGGTATTCAAGTTCAGTCGCTCTTCCGGAGCGGGCTTCCGAACTTTCTACTCGACAGCGTCGAATCCTGACTACACGCCCGTGCTGGCACTGACCTACTCGTCCGGCGACGCGGCGCTGGATACAGGTTGTCAGGCCAACCAGGCGCTGACCTATACCGCCAGCAACAGCGATGATGCCGAGCAGAATGTCTCGAACGGCTCCGTATCGCTGAACAGCAGCGACCTTGAGCTGGGCTTCGACGGCTCCACCAAGCAGTTGGTCGGCATGAAGTTCGACAACCTGAATATCCCCCAGGGCGCAACGATCCGATCCGCCCATATCGATTTCGTGGCCTACAACGACAGTAGTGGCACGCTGAACCTGAACATCACCGGCGAGCGCGCCGACAGCGCGGCTACTTTCACCGGAACCACAAACAATGTCAGCGGCCGCTTGAAGACCACTGCCAACGTCAACTGGTCGCCCGGGACCTGGAGCAATGGCACGACCTACAGCACCCCAGATCTGACTGCGGTCGTACAGGAGATCGTCGACCGCGCGGGCTGGGCCCGCGGCAACGAAATGGCGTTCTACGTCAGCACCAGTAGCACTTCCGGCACCCGCAGAGCGTACTCGCGGGATGGCTCCACCTCGCGAGCACCCAAGCTGGTCATCAACTACAACTCGCCTCCCGGACGTCTGACTACCCGCAGCTACCTCAAGCAAGTGGTCAACGATTTCGTCGCCAACGGGACTACGCCGCTGCCGGAGATGCTGTACGAAGCCGCACAGTATTACCGTGGCAACCAGGTGCACTATGGCAAGACCCGCGGCGACGGCGACAGCGATGCCGGCAACGGCCAGAACCCGACCGGCAGTGCCCGCATCAGCCATCCGGCCACGATCGACTACACGCGCAGCAGCCCGAACACGGAGGCTGCCCTGTATTCCATCCCTGCGGGCTGCACCTATGCGAACTACAACAGCTCGACCTGCGCCAACGAGAAGATCAACGGCACGGCCTACTACAAGAGCCCGCTGACGGAGCAGGAATGCACGACCAATAACATCGTGCTCCTGTCCGACGGTTTGCCGAACAATACGCAGAACGCGTCCATCACGCGGATGCAGAACTTCATCGGCAAGACCTGCGCGATTGTTCCCAGCGATGACGGCGACGACAACGACGGCACCTGCGGGCGCGAACTCGCCGAGTATCTGAGCACGACCGATCAGTCCTCGACACTGGCAGGCAAGCAGACGGTCAAAACCTATACCATCGGCTTCGCCAATGCCGGCGCCAGCGACTATCTGACGTCCATTGCCGAAGGCGGTGGCGGCAAGTTCTACGCTGCCAGCGACGCCCAGGGCGTGATCCAAGCCTTCAAGGAAATCGTCGCCAAGATTCTCGATATCGGCACCACGTTTGTGGCACCGGCGGTAACGGTCAACACCTTCAACCGATTGACCAATCGCGACGAGTTGTACTTTGCCCTGTTCCGTCCTCAGGCAGAGACACGTTGGCAGGGCAATCTCAAGCGCTACAAGCTGGGGCTGAACGCCACAACGCAAACCGTCGAGATCCAGGACGCCACCGGCGCTCCCGCGGTTGATCCCGACTCCGGATTCTTCAAGCCCACCGCAAAAAGCTTCTGGAACAACGTGGTGGATGGCGAACAGATCCAGCAGAGTGGCGTGATCGGCCGATTCACGACTAACCGTAACTTTTACACCTATACCGGCGCCGCCAGCCTCGATGCCGGTGGCGCTACCGCACCGACAGCCCAGACCTTGTCGGCCGCTGCAAACAGACTGGACGAGATGCGCACCGAGGTGACGAAGGCCATGCTTGGCGACGCCGCG
>JBFJKG010000133.1:0-5977 GCA_041635075.1 Solimonas sp. | reverse complement strand
TGCACGCGGTTCGGCTCAAAGTTCTGACGGTGCACGGTCTGCGCCTGGAACAGCAGATCGTTGAACGGCAAATCAAACAGGGCCTGCACTTCAGCGCGGGTCCAGTCGTAGCGGAGCTCTGTAGATGCCATCGGGATTCCCGGCAATTGTGATTAACGATCGACTATTGATGTGCTTTATCGGGCTTTTCGCACATGCTGCGCCAGCATCCAGCGCGCGTGTACCCGCAAAGCCGATAGGCCATAGGGTCTTAGAGCCAGTGAGCGCTGTCAACTGAAGCATGCGACTCATAGTTGACCAATGGACGGGCTTCCTGCGGTGGCTGGCACCGGCATGCTGCCAGTACTGCGGCACTACAACTGCGGATCTACCTATATGTCAGGCCTGCCATGCGGCGCTGCCTTGGAACGACGCGGCCTGTCCGCGCTGCGCCCTCCCGCAGACGCATTCCAGCCCCTGCCCCGCCTGCCTGGTGCGCGCGCCGCACTTTGACTCGGCATGGTGTGCATTTCGCCTCGAATCCCCCATCCACCAGAGCATTCATGGCTTGAAGTACCACGCGCACCTGTTGCAGGCACGCATGCTCGGCCAGTTGATGGCCTCGGCACTGGCTGCGCGCGGCCGCTGGCCTGACCTGCTGATTCCGGTACCGCTACATCATCGGCGCCTGTTGCGTCGTGGGTACAACCAGGCGCTGGAGATCGCGCGACCGATTGCAGCGAGCGGTCGCACCACGCTGTGGCCCGATGCTGTACGGCGCATACGTGCAACCACCGATCAGATCGGCACCAGTGCCTCGCAAAGACGGCGCAACGTGCGCGGCGCCTTTGTCGCTGACACCCGCATCTCCGGGCGCAGCGTTGCGCTGCTGGATGATGTGATGACCACCGGCGCCACACTCAACGAACTAGCGCGCGTATGTCGCAGGGCGGGGGCCACCCACATCGAAGCCTGGGCCGTCGCGCGCGTGGCTTGATGCGTGAACGCTAACCGCGTTCAATGCAGCGATGAACTCCACAGCTCTGATTACCAACGACGCGGTCGTACTCGGCCTCCTGTGCGCGATCCTCGGCGCCGTGTTCTGGACCGAACGCAGCCCGCACCCGTTCTGGCGCGGCTTCTACCGCTACGTTCCCGCGCTGCTGCTGTGCTACTTCATCCCGGCGCTGTTCAACAGCTTCGGCATCATCGATGGCGAGCACTCGCAACTCTACTTTGTCAGCTCGCGCTATCTGTTGCCGGCGACCCTGATTCTGCTGACCTTGAGCATCGACTTTCCGGCGATCCGCAAGCTCGGATCCAAGGCGCTGATACTTTTTCTGACCGGCACTGCGGGCGTCATCATCGGCGGCCCGCTGGCGATCCTGATCTGGGGTGCGTTCGCGCCGGAAGTGGTTTCCGGCGACGTCTGGCGCGGCATGACGGCGGTGGCCGGCAGCTGGATCGGCGGTGGCGCCAATCAGGCGGCGATGAAGGAGGTGTTCGAGATTCCGAACGGGCTGTTTGGCACCATGGTTGCCGTCGATATCCTCGTCGCCAATCTGTGGATGGCCGTGCTGCTGTACCTGGCGGCCCGCAGTGAGACGATCGACCGCCGCCGCGGCGCCGACACCCGTGCCATTACCGAACTGCGTGTCCGTGTTGAGCGCTTCCAGGCCGAGCACGCGCGGATCCCGGTGCTGGCCGACCTGATCTTCATCATGGCGCTGGCCTTTGGCTTTACCGCGGTTGCGCACGCGCTGGCGGCGCCGCTGGCCTCGCTGTTCGCAGGCTTCGGTGCCTGGGCCGAGCGCATGTCGCTGACCAGCAGCTTCTTCTGGATCGTGGTGTTGGCTACCACCTTCGGCCTGCTGCTGTCGTTTACCTCCGCCAAGAAACTCGAGGGCGCCGGCGCCTCCAAGGTCGGCAGCGCACTGCTGTACGTGCTGGTGGCCAGTATCGGTATGCACATGGACTTGCGCGCACTGTTCAATAACCCGGCGCTGTTCGGTGTCGGCCTCACCTGGATCAGTGTTCACGCTGGCTTGCTGTTGCTGGTCGCGTGGTGGATCAAGGCACCGCTGTTCTACATGGCGGTCGGCAGTCAGGCCAATATCGGCGGTGCCGCCAGTGCGCCGGTCGTCGCCAGCGCCTTTCATCCCTCGCTGGCGCCCGTGGGCGTGTTACTCGCAGTGCTGGGCTACGCCGTTGGCACCTACGGCGCCTGGGTTACGGGTCAGCTGATGCGGCTGGTGGCGCCCTGAGCCAGCGATCCAGAAACCGCAGGGCCGCGTTCACGGCACCGGCATTGAAGTAGAAGCCGAGCACATGCCCCCGCCACTCGAGCCAGTGCAGTTCGTTTGGTACCGCCGCGGCGTCCAGCGCCGCCTGCAGCGCAAGCACCTGCTCCGGCACCACAACCTGATCCCAACGGGCGTGAAACATGAACGTGGCCGGTGCGCCGGGCTGGACCTGATACAGCGGTGAGGCCGCCCGATAGCGGGCCTGCCCCAGTTCGCTGATCGTGCCGCCCATCAGCGCCTGCACCATGCCGCTGTCAGCCAGGGCCAGCAGATCGGCCGGCACGCCACCCAGCACCAGTGCGCGTACGCCCGCTGCATCGGTGCCGTAACCTGCAAGTGCCGCCAGATGCGCACCCGCCGAGTAACCCCAGATCGCGATGCGCTGCGGATCAATGTTGAGCTCACCTGCCTCGGTGCGCAGCCAGGCGAGTGCAGCCAGCACGTCGTCAAGCTGCGCCGGATGCCGTGCTGGCACCAGCCGATAGTCAATCGAGTAGGCGGCGTAGCCGTGTGTGCGCAACGCTTCGGCAAAGTGATCCATATGCCGCCGCGCGCCACTGTGCCAACCGCCACCGTGGACCAGCAGCACCACCGGCACCACCGCCTGCGTGCGCGGTCGGTAGAAGTCACCCACCAGGGTCTGCGGCCAGTCCTTCGGGGTAAACACCAGCCCAGCGCGATCGGGCGCGGCCCCCGCGCCCGTCGCGATTGCGAGCAGCAGCGCCGCGCACACGCACCTCGGCCAACTGATCACTGCAACATCCGCCTAGCCGTGTGTCGCCGCACGCCGCTCAGCCCCAGCGATCAAGCAACAGGCCGGCAAAGATCGCAGCGCCGAAATAGTGATTGTTCAGAAACGCACGCAAGCACGCTGCCGGTTGGCGATGCCGCGTAATCCACAGCTGGTACACCGTCAGCAGCAGCGCGATACCCAGGCCTGCATACCAAGCCGGCCCCAGCTCCCGCAGCAGCCCGAGCACCCCCAGCAGGAGCAGCGCGCTCCCTTGCAGCAGTCCGATGGCGAGACGGTCATGGGCGCCGAACAGGATGGCCGAGGACCGTACTCCGATCTTCAGATCATCTTCGCGATCCACCATCGCGTAGTAGGTGTCATAGGCGATGACCCAGCACAGATTTGCGCACATCAAAAGGCCGGCCTCCAGCAGCGGCACCCGGTGCTGCACCGCCGCGTAGGCCATCGGGATTCCCCACGAGAAGGCAACGCCCAGCACCGCCTGCGGCATCGCCAGCCAGCGCTTCATGAACGGATAGCTCGCCGCCAATAGCGCCGCCGGCAACGCCAATGCCAGCGTCAAGGGATTCTTCAGCGACGTCAGCAAGCCGAACGCGATCAGCGAAACGGCCACGAACAACCGCACCGCCTCCTCAGGCGTGACGCGTCCTGTGGCCAGCGGGCGCTCGCGGGTGCGCGCGACATGCGGGTCAAAATCGCGGTCCGCAAAGTCGTTGATGGCACAGCCGGCAGAGCGCATCAGCACGGTGCCTGCCATGAACACCAGCAGCACATGCAGGGTGGGCAGGCCATCGGCAGCAAACCACAGGGCCCATAGCGTCGGCCACAGCAGCAGATAGATGCCGATGGGCCGATCCAGGCGCATCAATCGCAGATAGTCGATCAGCTTGTCGTACATGGCGCGGAGGAGATTGCGGCCGTCATCCGGCGCGGGGCCGATCATAGCGCTGCTGCCGCGCTCACTGCGATGGCGAGTTGCCGCCTCAGGCCCGCGCGCGCGTCCGAGCGCTTATCATTGCGGCCATGAGCACGCCGTCCTCTGCGCTACCGGGCGCCGCGGTCGTCCCGACCGAGTACACGATCGACGAACTGGCCCGGGCGGCCGATAGCACCGTGCGCAATGTACGCGCCTACCAGGACCGCGGCCTGCTGCCGCCGCCACAGCGCCGCGGCCGCACCGGGGTCTATACCGAAGCCCATCTCGCACGCCTGCGTGTCATCGGCCAGATGCTGGAGCGCGGCTACACCCTGGCCAACATCGCCGAGCTGATCGAGGCCTGGGAAAAGGGCCAGGACATCGGCCAGCTGCTGGGACTGGAATCCGCCATCACCCATCCATGGTCGGAAGAGCTGCCGGCGTACTTCACGATGCCGGAACTGGTGCGTATGTTCGGTCGCGGCCTGTCACCGGTAGAAGTGGCACACGCGATCGGCAAGGCTACGGAACTCGATGTGTTGCGCCTCGAAGGGCTGCGCTACCGCGCACCACGGCCGCAGTTGATTCGTGCCGGCGAACAACTGGTGGAGATGGGCATTCCGCTCACCGAACTGTTGGACGTGGTGCGCATGCTGCGCGGCAACGTCGAGCGTGTCGCCAACGAAATCGTGCAGCTGGTGATCAAGTACGTGTTTGATCCGTACATGAAAGGGCAGCTGCCACCTGCGTCTGAGGTCGCGAGGCTGGCGCAGACCATCTGGAAGCTGCGGCCGCTGGCCGATCTGGCGGTCAATGCCGAAGTGGCGCGCGCGATGGAGAAGGCCGTCAATCGCTACCTCGGCGACCTGCTCAGTCACATCTACGAGCACCTGCCGCGCGACGGCAGTGTCGCCGCGCCCTAGCCCGGCCCTTCACACCCGGGCGTAGCGCTCCGGGTCACCGATCCAACGCGAAATCAGGCGCCGTGCCAGCTCCGGGTGCTGCTTGAGCAAGGTATCAGCGAGCGGCTGCAGCGCCGGCACCAGCGGCGCATCGCGCAGCGGATCGGCCAGCTTGAATCCGATATCGCCGGTCTGTCTGCGCCCCAGCAACTCACCGGGCCCACGCAACTCCAGATCCCGCTGCGCAATGACAAAGCCGTCCGTGGTGCTGCGCAGGGTCTGCAAACGCGCGCGCGCGTTCTCGCCCAGCGGCGCCTGGTAGAGCAGCACGCATTGACTGGCCTCGGCGCCGCGCCCGACGCGACCGCGCAGCTGGTGCAGCTGCGACAGCCCCAGTCGCTCGGCGTTCTCTATCACCATGATGCTGGCACGCGGCACATCGACACCGACCTCGATTACGGTGGTCGCCACCAGCAGCTGGGTGTGGCCGTCCTGAAATGCGCGCATCTGCGCATCCTTTTCCTCGGACTTCAGGCGCCCATGGACCAACCCCACGCGCAAACCCGGCAGCTCCTCGCGCAGCCGTGCCGCAGTCGCCTCGGCAGCTTCCGCGTCCAGCTCTTCCGACGCCTCGATCAGGGTGCACACCCAATACACCTGGCGCCCGGCATCGCAGGCCTCGCCGATACGCGCCAGCACCTCTGGCCGCTTCTCGTTGGAGAGCGCGACCGTGGTCACCGGCGTGCGCCCCGGCGGCAGCTCGTCGATGACCGAGATATCGAGGTCGGCGTAAACCGACTGTGCGAGGGTGCGCGGGATCGGCGTTGCCGACAGGATCAGCTGATGCGGGGTCATCGCGCCGCCCTTCTCGCGCAGCGCCAGACGCTGCTGCACGCCGAAGCGATGCTGCTCGTCCACGGCCACCACGGCCAGGCGCGAAAAGCGCACCGTGTCCTCAAACAGCGCGTGCGTCCCCACCACGACAGCGATGCTGCCGTCGGCCAGACCATCCAGCAGCTGCTGTCGCTGCGCCTTCTTCACCCGGCCCGCCAGGAATGCGGGCTCGACACCCAGCGGTTGCAGCCAGCGCACCAAGGTACGGTGATGTTGCTCTGCCAGCAGT
>JBFJKG010000132.1:0-6008 GCA_041635075.1 Solimonas sp. | reverse complement strand
TCAGCTGGATGAATCCGAGCATGCTGCCGGCCGGCTCGAAGCCCTTGAGCAGCAGAAGCAGAAGGCGCTGACCCAGTACCGCGCCGCCGCCAGAACGCTTTCAGCCGAACGCAGCAAGGCAGCGCAGCGCTTCGACAAGCTAACCACCGAACTGGTACGCCAGCTCGGTATGCCCAATGCGCAGTTCATCACCGCGGTGGAACCGTTGGCCGATGATGCCGTGCGCGTCAGCGGCAGCGATGAAGTGCGCTTTGACTTCTCAGCCAACCCCGGCCAACCCGCACGCGCCCTGGCAAAGGTGGCTTCCGGTGGCGAACTGTCCCGGGTCTCGCTTGCAATACAGGTAGCAACGCTGTCGCAGGACAGCGCTACGACCATGATCTTCGACGAGGTGGACGCCGGCATCAGTGGCGGCGTGGCGGAGATCGTGGGCCAGCAGTTGCGCAAACTCGGGGGTTCGCATCAGGTGCTCAGCGTGACCCATCTGGCCCAGGTGGCGGCTCAAGGCCATGCCCACTACGCCATCCGCAAGGAAATTCGCGGTGGCCAGACCTATACGCAGGTGGAGCCGATGAGCGCGTCCAAGCGCGTTGAGGAGCTCGCGCGGATGCAAGGCGGCGTCAAGGTCTCCGACGCCGCGCTGGCGCATGCGCGCGATCTGCTGGAGCGTGCCTCAGCCAGCGGCTGAGCGGACAAACCTCAGCCGCGTGAGCCCGAAGGTCGGGACTTGGGCCGCACGTGCAGCACCAGGCTGTGATCCTCGACGATATAGCCGTGCTTGTCGGCAATCTCGCGCTGCAGCTTCTCGATCTCTTCGCTGACGAATTCGATGACCTTGCCGGTATCCAGGCAGACCATGTGATCGTGATGGTGGCCGCGCTCCAGCTCGAACACCGCGTGCCCACCCTCGAAGTTATGACGGCGCACCAGCCCCGCCGCTTCGAACTGGGTCAGCACCCGATAGACCGTGGCCAGGCCCACGTCTTCATTCAGGTCCATCAGGCGACGGTAGATGTCCTCCGCCGACAGGTGGCGCGCTTCGCTGGTTTCAAGCATCTCCAGAATCTTGATGCGCGGCAGGGTGACTTTCAGCCCTGCATTTCTTAGATCGTTGGATTCCACGTCGAGCGCCTGTTAGCGATGTTTCCGCTATTATCCCACCACATCCTCACGCGGCAACCCAGATGCGTCTTCTTGTCATTCTTATCGCGGTCCTGTGGCTCCCGGCCTGTCAGCTGATCTACAAGCTGCCCACGCGCCAGGGCAATGTCATTGAGCAGAAACAGCTGGACCAGCTGAAGACCGGCATGACGCCGGAACAGGTGAAGTTCCTGCTCGGCACGCCGATCGCGGCCAGCCCGTTCCGCGAGGACCGCTGGGACTACGTGGGCTACTACAAGTCGCCTCGCGGCAAGGTCTCCAGCCGCGTCGTGAGCCTGTATTTTGACGGTGGTGTACTGGCAAAGATGGAAGGCGTCGAAGCCGCAGACGCCGCTGCCGGCATCGAGAATCCGGACGTGGAAACGGTGATCAGCGAAGAGAAGAAAGCTGCCACCGAAAAGACGCGTGAGGAAAGCGAAGAACATCGCGACACCGGCATCACGGTGACGCCCGAGACCGTCAAGAACTAAGCCAGTTAGCGGAAGCGCTCAGGCCTTGCTGTCTTTGGCGCGCTTGCGGCGCGCTTCCTTGGGATCAGCCAACAGCGGTCTGTAGATCTCGATGCGATCCCCCGGCGCCACTGTGTCTTCGAGGTTGGCGATCCGGCTGTAGATGCCGATGCGGTCGCGCTGCAGATCTATCTGCGGAAAGCGTTGCTGTATGCCGGAGCGCTCGATGGCACCTTTCAACGAAGTGCCCGCAGCCACGTCCACCTTGAGGATGATCTGCTCGTCAGGCAGCGCGTAGGCGACTTCCACGGAAACCAGATCACCCTTTGCCATAGATCTCGATAGCACGTTGTCGAAAGGCGTCGATCACGCCGTTGATGGCGCGGTCCAGCCAGGGGCCTAAAGTCGTTTCCAGCAAGCGATTCCCGAACTCCAGCGATAGCCGTAACGACACCTTGGCGGCGTCGTCGGCCAGGGGCTGAAAATCCCAGACACCCGCCAGCTTCTGGAAAGGACCATCCAGCAGATTCATGTGGATGCGATGGCTGCCGTCGGGCAGTTCCACCGCCAGATTCTCGGTTGCAAAGCTGTCACTGACACCGCTGAAGCGAAACCCCAGCCGCGCACGCACGCGCTCGCCATCACGCGCTTCGACCTGCGCGGAGACACAGCCCGGCATGAACGCGGGATAGGATTCCACATCCGCAACCAGTGATCGCAACCGACTGGCCTCGAAGGCCAGCAGTGCCGAGCGTTCAACTGTCGGCATTTACCCTTCCCAGAACGATACGAGCCAGCCCAGCAGGCCCGCGGAATAGAGCAGCACCAGTATCAAGCCGACGCGCGCCGGATACCGCAGCAGCCCGAACCAGACACCAAAGAGCCAGCGATCACGCTCGCCCCACAGCGCCCGTACGAATTCGCGCGGCATGATGCTCACCACCAGCACGCAGATCAATAGGCCGCCGATGGGCGCGAACCAGGTCGCGGTCAGGAACTGCACCCAATCGAAGAAGTTGCGATCAAACAGCCGGAAGTCCTGGATCGGCCCGAATGACAGCAACGTACCCAGCCCCAGATACCAGATCAGCAATGCGCTGCTGGTAGCGGCAAACACGCGGGTCCAGCGCAGACGGTCCATCAGATACCGGGTAAAGGGCTCCAGCAGCGCGGTCGCCGACGTCAGCGTGATCAGGAACATCGCCGTGTACAGGCCGACCGCAGCCAGCGTGCCCCCCAAGCCCGGCGGCAGCGCCCGCGGAAACACCTGGAACACCAGTGCCAGGCCGGGCGCCGGCTCCAGCCCGGCGCTGAAAATGATGGCAAAGACGGCCAGACCGGCCACAAGGCTGAAAGTGGTATCCATGATCACCACCCCCAGTGCCAGCCGCTTGATCGGTGCGTTGGCCGGCAGGTAGCTGCCCAGCGCCAGCCCGACGCCGATGCCCAGCCCCAGCGTGAAGAACGCCTGATTCAGCGCTTCCAGCAAGCCACGCCAGCCGAATCGCGCAAGGTCAGGCGCCAGCAGATAGGTCAGCGCGCCGCGGGTGTCGCTGGTGGCCAGTGCATACAGGCAAAGGAGGATCACGATGGCAAAGGCCGCCGGCACCAGCCGCAGCGCCGCACGCTCAATGCCCTCCCGAAACCCATGCGAGACCACCACGCAGGTGATCACCATGAACAGCGTATGCCAGGACAGGCTGCGTTCCGGGTCCTGTGCCAGAAGCGCAAAAATCTCACGCGAACCCTCGGCACTGAGACCCTGCCCAAAGGCGCCTGCGCTGGCGCGGAACGCGTAGGCCATGCTCCAGCCAGCGATGACGCTGTAGTACGAAAGGATCAGCACCGTGCTGATCAGCGCCAGACCGCCAATCAGCCCCCAGGCGCGGCGTATGCCTGCGGTGCTGGCCAGCCGCCGGAATCCGGAGACGAGGTCATCGCGCATCCAGCGGCCGATCATCCATTCCGCCGCCAGCAAGGGCATGCCGACCAGCACCAGCGCCGCAAGGTAGGCGGCCAGGAACAGAATGCCGCCGTACTCACTCATCAGATACGGCAAACGCACCAGATTGCCGATACCGATGGCAGCGCCGGCCGCCACCCAGATAAAGCTTCGGGTGGAGCTCCAGTAGCCATAGCTGCTTTCGCGAATGTTCATAGACGCCAAGTCTATCCGAGCGCGGAGTGTTATCCGCACCAGCCTATAATCAACACATGAGCAAGAATGAAAAAAGCGCGCCCCCGGACCGGATGATCGCGGTCAACCGCCGCGCGCGTTTCGATTATTTCATCGAAGACGACTATGAAGCGGGTCTGGTTCTGCGCGGCTGGGAAGTCAAAAGCCTGCGCGAGGGCCGCGCCCAGGTTGCGGAAGCCTATGTAACGCTGAAAAACGGCGAGGCCTTTCTGATTGGCGCCCACATCACCCCACTGAAGCAGACCTGCACCCATGAGATTGCGGACGCCACGCGAACCCGCAAGCTGCTACTGCATGACCGCGAGCTGGCCAGCCTGATCGGCAAGGTCGAACGCGCCGGCTACACCCTGGTGCCGCTGGACCTGCATTGGAATCGTGGCCGCGCCAAGCTGCAGGTCGGTTTGGGCAAGGGCAAGAAGCAGCATGACAAGCGCGAAGACATCAAGGAAAAGGACTGGCAGCGCCAGAAGGGCCGCCTGATGCGGCACTCGGCGTGAGCAGGCCCCTCAGCGCAGCTTGCCGACTTAGCGCGACGCATGCAGATTGTGACGTGATGGCCAATCGGACCCATAGCTGATGCCGCGCACAGAAAACCTGACGGTGATGTTCACCGACATTGTCGGCTTCACCGAACGCACGTCGCTGCAGTCACGCGCGCAGAATCGCGCCATGCTCGACGACCATAATCGTCTACTGCTGCCGCTGATCAACCGCTTTGGCGGCCGCCGCATCAAGTCCATCGGTGATGCGCTGCTGATCACCTTCCGCTCGCCCACCGATGCCGTGCACTGCGGCATGGCGCTGCATGATGCCCTGGCCGAGTACAACGCCGGCAAACCGGAAGAGCAGCAGATCCATATCCGCGTGGCGATCAATGTCGGCGAGGTGCGCGTGGACGCGCGCGACATTTATGGCGAGGCAGTCAATGTTGCGTCTCGCGTTGAGGGACTCACCCCACCCGATCAGATCTACTTCACCGAAGCCGTATATCTGGCCATGAACAAGGCCGAGGTCACCAGCCTGCCGCTGGGCAAGTTCAAGCTCAAAGGCATACCCGAAGACGTCAACCTGTTTCAGGTGCCGCCGCGGCAGGTGAAAAGGCTCATTCCAGGCGGCGAAGACCTAGGCGCTGCGCCGGGCGAACTCCCGTTCGGCGGTATGCATCGCATGGCAACCAGTCAGGCCGGCTTATCAGCTCTGGTCGCGGAAGTTCGTGATGTGCAGTTGCCCAAGGTGAAATCTGCCGTACAAGGAGGGCTCGAATCGCTGGGCGCACCGCCACCCAAACGCCGCCTGCAGGCCTGGCTGTTGGCATTGATAGCGGTGGCCGCTATTGCCCTGCTCTATTGGGTGCTGCCGCTGACCGGCGGCACTGAAGTCATTGCGGAAGACGCCGATGCGATCCCGGCCGCTGAGACTGCGGACCCGGCGGCGCCCATCACCGGTGAGCAGCCCGCCACTGCCGCCGCCCCGGCACTGGACCCCGAAGCCGAACGGCAACGCCAGGCTCAGGAGTGGCTGACCAAGGGCCATGCGGCCTTTGCCGAGAACCGTCGGCGCGACGCCGTACCCGCCTATGAACGAGCGGTGGAGCTGGAGCCCAAGCTGCAGCACGACGCCAAGCTGGCCCACAATCTGGTGGAGTGCCTGAGTTGGGCCAGTGACCTCGCCATTCCTGTGATTCGCGCACTGCCCAGCCCGGAGATCATTGCCGCGCTGTCTGCACGCAGCGCCGGGGATGACAAGGGCGCCGGCCGCGCCATCAACCTGCTGCGCGAACTGGGCCACGGCAACCGCATTGATCCAGTGGTGCTGGCCATAGAGCGCATGGAATCAGCAGATAGCTGCGAGCAAAAGAAATCGGCCATCGCGGAACTGCGCGCCTTGCGCAGCCCCCGCGGTCTGCCCGCGCTCAAGAGCAGCCTTGGCAGTGGGATTGGTGCCTGGTTCAAGAACAGCTGCTTCCGCAGCGAAGCCCAGCAGGCCATCAAGGACATCGAGGCCACGCATCCGGGCTAGCCCGGCGAAGGGGAACTTAGCCGGATTCGTGCTAGTCTTAACCGTACCTTCGGGGGTGACATGGCTTCGACGGTGACTGGAACTTTGACGTGCATGCCGAGGTGCGGTGGCCCTCGTAAAACTCTTCCGCAACCAAGCTAGTTGCGAACGACTCCAACTACGCCCTCGCCGCCTAATCCCGG
>JBFJKG010000131.1:0-6026 GCA_041635075.1 Solimonas sp. | reverse complement strand
CTGGCCTCGGGTACCGCCACGCTGGAATGTCTGCTGCTTGGTCGACCGATGGTGGTTGCCTACCGCACTTCCGCGTTGACCGCGTGGTTGATGCTGCGTGCCGGACTGCTCAAGACCCGCTATGTCAGCCTGCCGAATCTGCTGACGGCAGACCCGGTGGTGCCGGAACTGCTGCAAGAGCGGGCGCATCCTCAGGCCCTGGCGCAGCAACTGCTGAAGCTGCTGGCCGATCCGGTGGCCAGACACCGACAGCTGAGCCAGTTTGATCAGGTGCGCGCGGAACTGCGTTGCGATGCCGCCGAACGCGCGGCTGCGGTGATTGCCGAGCTGCTCGAAGTTCGGTAGCGGGCGGTACAATTGCAACGGTGTCTCTCTCTCAACTACAACCATTGATCGCGGGTGTCGACGAGGTGGGCCGTGGCTGTCTCGCGGGGCCGGTTTACGCGGCTGCCGTGATCCTGGGCGAGGCAGAGATCAGGGGGCTGCGCGATTCCAAGCAGTTGAGTGCGGCGAAGCGCGAGCGCCTATGCAAACAGATTCAGGCACAGGCCACGGCGTGGGCCGTCGGCATCGCCGATGTCAAGGAGATTGATAGCCTCAATATTCTGCAGGCCAGCCTGCTGGCGATGCGACGCGCGGTGCTGGCGCTGACCCCCGCTCCGGACATGGCATTGGTGGATGGCAATCAGGCGCCGATTCTGGCATGTCCGCTTCGAACCATTGTCAACGGCGATGCGACCGAACCGGCCATCATGGCGGCGAGCATCGTTGCCAAAGTCGCGCGTGATCAGGAACTGCTGAGATTGGATGGCCTGTTTCCGGGCTATGGCCTGGCCAAGCACAAGGGCTACGGGACGCCACAGCATCTGCTGGCACTGCGGAATCTGGGGGCCAGCGCCATACATCGCATGAGTTTTTCACCCTGCCGCAACCTGGGTTCGATGCAGGAATCGCAGCCATGAGCGGTTTCGTTCACCTGCGCCTGCACACCGAGTACTCGCTGACCGACGGACTGGTCCGTGTTGAACCTCCGAAGCGCAAGGGAGGGGGCGCCGGTGCCACTTTGACCTCACAGGCGGCCAAGCTGGGCCTGCCCGCTGTGGCGGTCACTGATCGCAACAATCTGTTCGCGATGGTCAAGTTCTACAAGGCTGCCGAGAGTGCCGGCATCAAGCCCATCGTCGGTGCCGACGTGTGGCTGGAGGAGCGCGCAGCCGGCGATAGCCCGGAGCGTCTGACCCTGCTGGTGCAGAACGAGGTTGGCTATCGCAATCTTTCGCGCCTGATCTCGTTGGCCTACACCGAAGGACAGGTCCGCGGGCAGCCACTGGTGTCGCCAGCGCGGCTGGCGGAGTTTGCGGATGGACTGATAGCACTCAGCGGGCGTGACGGAAGTATCTTCAGGGCCGCGCAAGCCGATCAGGTGGAGATTGCGTTGCAGCAAGTCTCTGCCTTCCAGCAGGTGTTCCCGCAGCGCTTCTATCTTGAGGTGAGTCGCTGTGATCGTCCGGGTGACGAAGACTGGGTGCAGGCCGCATGTGCCCTGGCGCGGGTGACGTCGGCGCCGGTGGTGGCCACCAACGACGTACGCTTTATCGAGCGCTCTGATTTCGAAGCGCACGAGGCGCGCGTGTGCATCGCGCAGGGGCGGGTTGTCAACGACGAGAAACGACCGCGCGACTACACGCGCGAGCAGTATCTGAAGTCGGCCGATGAGATGCAGGCGCTGTTTGCCGACCTGCCGGAGGCCTTGGAGAACAGCGTAGAGATCGCGCGGCGCTGCAGCCTGACGCTCAAGTTTGCGCCGCCCTACCATCTGCCGAATTTTCCGGTGCCGGAGGGCTACGACAGTAACCGCTGGCTGCGGCAGTGTGCGCGCGAAGGGCTGCAGCGGCGATTTGAGCAGATCACCCTCGCGCGCCCGCGCAGCGAGTACGAGGAGCGACTCGATTACGAGCTGGATGTGATCGAGAAGATGGGGTTTGCGGGCTACTTCCTGGTGGTGGCCGATTTCATCGAGTGGGCGAAGACGCATGGCTGCCCGGTGGGTCCGGGGCGCGGTTCGGGCGCTGGATCGCTGGTTGCCTATGCCACCGGCATCACCGATCTGGACCCGCTGCCGTACAACCTGCTGTTCGAGCGTTTTCTTAATCCGGAACGCGTGTCCATGCCCGACTTCGACGTCGATTTCTGCATGGACAATCGCGATCGTGTGATCGAGTACGTGACCCAGCGCTACGGGCGGCCACATGTGGGCCAGATCATCACCTACTCGACAATGGCGGCACGCGGGGTCATCCGTGACGTGACGCGGGTGCTTGGCCACGGCTACGGATTTGGCGACTCGATTGCGAAGTTGGTGCCGGGGACGCCCGGCGCAACCCTGGCGGATGCGCTGGAAACCATTCCGGAGCTGAAGCAGCGCTACTCGACCGAGGAGGATACGCGCGCGGTACTGGATCTGGGACTGGAACTGGAAGGTGTCACCCGTGGCGTCGGCGTGCACGCCGGTGGCGTCGTCATCGCGCCGCAGGCGCTGACCGATTATGCGCCGCTGTACTGTGAAGAGGGTGGCGCCGGAATGCGCACCCAGTTCGACATGAAGGATCTGGAAATGGTCGGGCTGGTGAAGTTCGACTTCCTCGGGTTGAAGACGCTGACCGTGATTCAGGAGGCCGTGAATACAGTCGCGCTCAAGCGCGGCACCGAGATCGACGTGCTCAAGCTGCCGCTTGATGACCCGCAAACCTATGAGCTTTACGCCAGCGGCAAGACCGGCGCTGTATTCCAGATGGAATCTCCGGGCATGCAGCGTGCATCAACGGACCTCAAGCCGGATCGCTTTGAGGACATCATCGCGCTGGTGTCGCTGTACCGGCCGGGACCCATGGAACAGATTCCGGAGTTCTGCAAGCGCAAGCGCGGCGAGATCCGGGTCGAGTATCTGCATCCGGACATGCAGGAGGTTCTGGCGCCGACTTACGGAATCTTCGTTTACCAGGAGCAGGTGATGCAGATGTCGCAGCGCCTGGCAGGGTACACGCTGGGGGGTGCGGATCTGTTGCGCCGGGCCATGGGCAAGAAGAAGGCGGAGGAGATGGCGGTACAGCGCGACATTTTCCAGAAAGGCGCGGCCGACCGAAGCATTGAGCCGGATACCGCCAGCGCGGTGTTCGATCTGATGGAGAAGTTTGCGAACTACGGCTTCAACAAGTCGCACGCGGCTGCCTACGCCCTGGTGTCCTATCAGACCGCCTGGCTCAAGACCCATTACCCGGCGGAGTTCATGGCCGCCGTGCTGTCATGCGAAATGCAGCATACGGACGCAGTGGTCGCCATGCGCCAGGAATGCCTGCGCATGGGCCTGACCCTGCATCCGCCTGACATCAACAGCAGCGACTTCCGTTTCACAGTGCCTGGCCCGGGCGAGATCCGCTATGGGCTCGGTGCCATCAAGGGGGCGGGTGAGGCGGCGCTTGAAGGCATCATTGCCGAGCGTAATGCCAATGGCCCATTCCGGGATCTGTTTGATTTTTGCCAGCGCATTGACACGCGCAAGGCCAACAAGCGGGTGCTGGAGGCCCTGATCGGGTGTGGCGCGATGGACGGCCTGGGGCTGAACCGCCCATCGCTGATCAAGACCCTGCCGAAGGCATTGCAGCTGGCCGAAGCAGCGGCCGCGACCGCCAGCAGCGGGCAGGAGGACATGTTCGGTCTCGGCGGCGGCAACTCCCGAAGCGAGCAGACAGTCGCACCGGATATTGAGGCAGACTGGTCGAAGCGCGAACGACTGGAGAAGGAGCGGGAGACGCTCGGCTTCTACTTGAGCGGCCATCCGATCGAGGCCTATGAGGATCTGATCTCCCAGGTCTGCAGCGGCCGTCTGCTGGAGCTGATCCAGCAGCATGCGCAGCCGGCCCCCGTGCCGTCCGGTAACGGCAAGCCGGTATGGCAGCCCAGAACCAAGGTCTTGTTCGCCGCGTGGGTGACTGACGTGCGCTTCTTCAAGGGCGACAAAAACGGTGATGGGCGTGCCGCCAGAGCCAGCTACAAGGTGACGCTGGATGATCAGACTGCGCAGCTTTCAAGCTGGATCGACGCCGAGCCGTGGCAGCGCTTCCAGACATTCGTCAAACCCGACACGCTGGTTTTCGTACTGGCGGAAGTGGGCTTGTCTGCGGCCCGCGATGGCCGCGAGGCAGAGCCGCGGTTGTACGCCCCAGAGTTTCTGGAAATGGATCGCGTGCTTGACGAGTACGCATGGCGGCTGACGCTGGATTGGCGGCGCGGTGCTGAAGACGTCGCAGCGCTCAAGCGTCTGCTGCTTCCTCAGCGAGCGCCGCAAGGTGCGTCGGTGGCAGTCAACTATCACGCTAAACGTGCAGTCTGTACGCTTGATCTTCCGGGTGAGTGGCGCGTGCGGACCACGCAGGCGCTGCTGGATGCGCTCGCACATTTGCTGGGGCCGGACTGCGTTAAAGTGCAGTACAAGCGCTATCAGGCGCCGGTGAACGAACGCCGTTACAGCGGTGCCGCAGCGGGTGGCATGGATGACGAATGAAACCGGGTCAACGATGAATCTGAATTACCTTGATTTTGAGCAGCCCATTGCCGAGCTTCAGCAGAAGATCGAAGAGTTGCGCTTTGCGACTACCGGCAGTGGCGTCAACCTCACTGAAGAAATCGCGCGGCTCGAAGGCAAGCGACGCGAGCTGACCGAGCAGATTTTTTCCAAGCTGACCCCGTGGCAAGTCACGCAGATTGCCCGCCATCCGCAACGACCCTATGCCCTGGACTATCTGAAGGCGTTGTTCACGGAGTGGGAGGAGCTGCACGGCGATCGACACTATTCGGACGATCCGGCCATCGTCTGCGGCGTTGCGCGCCTTGAGAGCCGTGCCTGTGTGGTCATCGGCCAGCAGAAGGGGCGGGATGCCAAGGAGCGGGTCTACCGGAACTTCGGCATGCCCCGTCCCGAGGGCTATCGCAAGGCGCTGCGTCTGATGAAGCTGGCCGAGAAGTTCAATCTGCCCGTGGTGACCTTCATTGACACCCCGGGGGCGTATCCCGGAATCGGGGCTGAAGAGCGCAACCAGTCGGAGGCGATCGCGCGCAATCTGCTGGAACTGTCGAAGCTGCGGACGCCGGTGCTGGCGACGGTGATCGGCGAGGGCGGGTCCGGTGGTGCGCTGGCGATCGGCATCGCCGATCACGTGATGATGCTGCAGCACAGCGTCTATTCGGTTATCTCACCCGAGGGCTGCGCATCGATACTGTTCAAGAGCGCCAATCGGGCACCCGAGGCGGCCGAGGCGATGCGCATGACGGCGACCGACCTCTACAGTCACAAGCTGATCGATGAGATCGTCCCGGAGCCGCTGGGCGGCGCACATCGGGATGCGCCGACCATCATGAATACGCTGAAGCACAAGTTGATTGCCAATCTGGAACGGTTGCGTCATACCCCAATGCCGCAGCTGCTGGCCACGCGTTATCAGCGTCTGATGGCCTACGGCAGCTTCGACGTGGCGCACTAGACGAGCAAGTGACCGTCCGGTCGGCCGGACTGAATCCGGAACAGCTGCCTGATACGCTGCCGGAGTGAGCCGCAAACCCTTCATGCTGCCTATGCCATCGGTACCGCCGCTGCGACCCGGAGTGCGCGTGTGGGTAGCGTTCAGCGGCGGCCTCGATTCCACCGCGCTGCTGCACCGACTCGTACTGGCCCAGGTTCCAGGCCTGAGAGCCGTACATGTGCACCACGGCCTGCAAGATGCGGCGGACGCCTGGGTGCGTCGGGCACGGCGGTTCTGCAAGCAGCAGGGGGTGCCGTTGAGCGTGCGCCGGGTTCACATAGCGCCCGACGATCCAGCGGGGCCGGAAGGGGCCGCACGGGCCGCGCGATATCGGGCACTGACGGCACTGCTGAAGCCGGGAGACCTCCTGGTGACCGCCCATCATCGGGAGGATCAGGCGGAGACCGTGCTGCTGCGCGCATTGCGTGGCAGCGGCATTGGCGGTCTCGG
>JBFJKG010000130.1:0-6049 GCA_041635075.1 Solimonas sp. | reverse complement strand
GGCCTGGGGTATGCCGCAGCGGACGCAGGCGCAGCGGCACTGGCTCGCCATCCAGGCTGATTACCGTCACCACGATGCGCCGAATGATCCGCTCAGGAATCAGGAAGGATTCCAGCGGCGCCTTGCCAAAGAGGGTGCCCAGCGCCTCCTGCATGCTCGCATCACTCTCGTCCAGCGGTGGCAGCGGCTCCGTTGCCACCTCTGCTGCTGGCTCCGGCAGCGGGTATTCAATCTGAGCTTGCGCCTGGGCCTCGCTCAGTCCGCCGGCGGTCTCGGCGGGAGGGGCCAGCACCTCTTCCGGGGCAGCCGGCTCCGGCCGCAGCAGATACCAGCCCGCCGCCCCAAGCGCCGCCACCAGGCAGGTAAGCAACATCACCGTGCTTCTACTCATCGCGTGTTCTGTCCTTGATCCTCGCAGGGGCATTATTGCCCACGCCTGCGTCTACTGACCCACTACAGCGCATTGCGTTCCGGTGCGCCGCGCCACACCTGCCACAACCATACAGCAGCCACGAAGAAGCCCCGACACCGTAGTGCCAGGGCCCGTACCGCATGCGGAAGGGAACTGCCGCCGATCAGGCGGCCAGCTGCCGCTTCATGCTACGCATCTCATCGTGGCAGGCGCGCACCTTGGGCAGGTAGGCCTGCAGGGTCAGGCGCACGGCGGGGTCGGTCGCATCACCGGCTGCCTTCTCGACCTGGGCCAGCAGGCGATCCTCGGTTTCCTCCAGTTGCGAGACGAAGATCGATGCATTCCGATCGAGGAGCTTGGCGGCAATATCGGTGTAGACCTTGCGCGCCGCACCGGCCAACGTACCTGATTGCGGCGGCGTCTCACCGCTGGTGGCAATCCGCTGCGACAGCGAGGTCACCAATTCGCGTTTGGCGCCTGCCATGCGCGCAAACACCGACTTCAGTGTCGCATCTTCAACCTTGGCTTCCGCGTCCTGATAGAACTTCTCGCCGTCACGCGCAATTTCCACGATTTCCTTGAGATTCTCCATATCCTTGGACATAAACATCTCCTTTTTCGGGGGGAATGAACGCACCAGACCCTGAGGCCTGAGCGGGTACTCCAGCCGCGTATGGCCAGCGGGAGTAGCCGCAGCCAGTGTGCATAGCCCCCACTGAACACGCGCGGAACACTGCGCGGGTATCGTGCGCCTACTCCGCTTGGGGGAATTGTCCGCTGCGGGGGTCTGCTAAAAACTGGCCTCATGCTGCCGTATGGGGTCCGCCGCGTGGCGGCCCGGTCTACTCCTCGGGGAACTTGCTTTGACCACCGTTACCGCTACTGCTACCGCCGCCCTGCGCGAAACACCGCGTATTCCTGGCCTGCCCCTGGTCGGCAGCCTGTTCGGAATGGCCAAGGATCCTGCCAAGTTCTTTCTGGACTCCTATCGCAAATACGGGCCTGTGTTCCGGCTCAGCATTCTGGGTGAAAAGTACGTCACCATCGCCGGCGTCGAGGCAGCAACCTTCCTGGGCACACGCGAAGGCAAGGAGTGCCTGCGCTCCAAGGAATTCTGGCAGGGTCTGGTTGAGGAGTACGGCGCCACGCGCATCCTGACCGGATCGGATGGTGAGGCGCACAAGGAACTGCGCGACATCATGCGCCATGGCTATTCCAAGGAGTCCATCAAGGGGCGCTACAACGAACTCGTGGACATCACCGACGGCTCGCTCAAGCGCGACTGGCCAGTTGGCCAGAAGGTTTCCGTGCTGCCGGCCATGCAGTACATGGTGGTGGACCAGCTGGGCACCATTCTCACCGGCGCCGCGCCGCTGGAGTATGTCAAGGACATCCGCGTCACGATCCTGCATATCCTCAATGTACTGGTGACGCGGCAGCGCCCGAAGATCCTGCTCAAGCGCCCGGTTTACAAGAAGGCCAAGGCGCGGGTGTTCGAACTCGGCTACAAGATGATCGAGCAGGCGCGCGCACGCGCGGCGACGGTCAAGCCGGAAGAGCGCAACCTGATTGACGATGTGTTTCGCGCCCATCTGGACACGCCGGAGATCATGCCGGCGTCGGACCTGATCGTGACCCTGACCGGCCCCTATGTTGCCGGCCTGGATACGGTCGCCAATACCGTTTCAGCCGTGGTCTATTCGGTGCTGAAGCATCCCGAGGTGAAGGCTCGCATCCTTCAGGAAGTGGACGAGCTTTTCGCCGACGGTCAGGTCGACGAAGAGTCGATGATGAAGCGCCTGCCCTCGCTCAACGGCGCGATCATGGAGGCGATGCGGCTGTATCCCATCGCAGTGGCTCAGATGCGCACCGCCACCAAGGACTTCGTGTTCGCGGGTCATCAGATCTATGAGGGCGAGATGATCTATATCGCCACCTCGGTCTCGCACTTCATGGAAGAGTATTGGCCGCAGCCGGAAAAGTTCGACATTGACCGGTACGCCAAGCCTCGCGCGGAGCACATGCAACCGGGCGTCTATTCCCCTTATGGTCGCGGTCCGCATACCTGCCTGGGCAAGAGCCTGGCCGAGGTGCAGATGGCGCTGTCGATGGCGCGCCTGTTCTACAAGCTGGACCTGGAACTCGAGTCACCCGATTACGTGCTCAAGACCAAGACCGCGCCAACGCCGGGCCCCGCTACCAGCTTCAAGGTGCGGGTCAAGGGTTACCGCCACTAGTACGGTCGCGGTCCGCGCTAGAAGCGCCACCCCAGCGTCAGCTGCCAGACCCGTTCCGGCATGGCGCGGCGACTCGCCGTCTCGCGCCAGTAGGTTTGCTGCAGGGTCAGCCGGGCATGGCCCGGCGTATCTGCGAGTTGATCCAGATCGAGGATCAGCTGCGGGCTCAGCACAAGGCGCTGTCGGTGATGCGCGCCGGGCGCTTGCTGCCCGACCTCCATCATTCGCACGACATCGACGCCCCCGCCCAGCGACCACAGGCTGGTACGACGGGCGCGGCCATCACCCCCGAGCTGCCAGCGCACTCCACGGTCGGCGCCCTCGCGTGCCGGCACCAGATTCAGGTGGAGATTGCCGGACTCTGTGACCTCGATATCCAGGCCCACGCCGCCGCGCGCTCGGCGCCACTCGTCACTGAACGCCCATGAGCGCGCGCTGATCCTCGCCGCCAAGCCCGAAAGCCAGGGCGAAATGCGCGGATCGCTGAAGCGGATCTCGGCAGCCGCCAGACCGTCACCCACACCAGACGGTGGCAGCATCTGCAAGGCCACATGGAATCGCTCCGGGAGCGGCATGACCACGGCGGGGGCGATATCGTCGGCCCATGCCGGCATCTGCGGGCTGGCCGAGAGCAGGCCCGCGTAGAGCAATCGCTTCAATCGGCCGATTGCGCCGCGGCGCCTGCGCTCGCTGTATCCGTTTGCCATCGCCACCTCGTGCTGCTGAACGCGTTATCGGCGTCCGCAGCCCAAGATTGAGCACCATGCACGCGCTTGCACGCAGCAGTGGCCTCAACGGCCCACGCAGTCTGACCACCGGCTACGGCTGTCGCCAGCCGCCAGAGGTTCTATGCTGCGGGGCACATGCTCCAGATTACCGAAACGCTGGCCGTACCCTTGCGCGAGATCGAGTTCGCCGCCATCCGCGCTCAGGGTGCTGGCGGCCAGAACGTGCACAAGACCTCAAGCGCTGCACATCTGCGCTTTGACATCGCGGCCTCATCACTGCCCGATAGCTGCAAGCAGCGGCTGCTGGCCCAGGCTGATCAGCGGCGCACCCGCGACGGTGTCATTGTCATAAAGGCACAGCAGTTTCGCAGCCTGGAGCAGAATCGCGATGCCGCGCTGCAGCGCCTGGCGGACATGATCCGCGCGGCGACGGTGCTGCCCAAGGTCCGCCGACCAACGAAGCCGACGCGCTCCGCCCAACGCAAGCGCGTGGATCAGAAAACGCAGCGCGGCCGCGTCAAGCAATTACGCGGCAAGCTGCCGCAGGACTAAGCCGCCACCAGTGGCGAACGCATCGGCACACGGCTGGGAAAGGCGTGGCGGAAGATGCGCCCCCAGACCTGCCCAAACTGACGCGCGAACGAGCCGGTGTTGTAGTGCTGGCCGTAGCGTGCGCAGATGGCCTGTACCTCCGGGGCGATCTGCGGATAGCGCCGCGCCGGCAGATCGGGAAACAGATGATGCTCGATCTGGTGGCTCAGGTGCCCGGACAGGATGTGCAAGGCCTTGCTGCCACTGAGGTTCGACGAACCGCGTAGCTGGCGCAGGTACCAGTGTCCACGTGACTCGTTGATGATCGAGTTGCGCGGAAACACTTCGACTTTGTCAGTGAAGTGCCCGCAGAAGATGATGCTGAAGGTCCACAGGTTGCGGATGCCGTTCGCCACCAGATTGCCAATCAGCACCGGCAGAAAGAACGGGCCAGCGAGCAATGGAAACACCAGATAGTCCTTCAGCAGCTGCCGGCCCGCTTTGCGCCCCATCGGCTTGAACTCTTCCCAGAGCTCGCGCCAGGTTTTACGGCCCATGAAAGCAAGACCGAGCTCCAGTTCCTGGATCGCGACCCCCCACTGGAAGTACAGGCCCAGTACCGCCGCATACAGAGGCTGGAAAATACGCCACGGCTTCCAGCGCTGCTCCGGAAAGATGCGCAACAGGCCGTAGCCGATGTCATCGTCCATGCCACGCACGTTGGTATAGGTGTGATGCTTGAAGTTATGCGTGCGACGCCAGGAGTCCGAAGTGCCGGCGATGTCCCACTCGTAGGTTTTGCCGTGCAAGTGCGGATCGCGCATCCAGTCGTACTGGCCGTGCATGACGTTGTGGCCCAACTCCATGTTCTCGAGAATCTTGGAAAAGCCCAGCAGCAGCGCGCCGAGCACCACCACCGGCCACGCCATGGTCCAGAATCCGAACGCGATCGCCCCACCCCACAACAGGCCCCGGCCAGCGACCTCGGTGTAGCGCACCGCCTTTACCACGTTGCGGATGTAGCGCGCGTCCTCGGCCCCCAGCTCGCCGGCAACGCGTGCACGCACGGCGTCCAGTTCGGCGCCGAAGCGCTCCAGTTCGGCAGGTGACAACGGACGGTTATGGGTGGGCGTGTTCATGGACGTGAAGCGGATTAGGTCAGGCATGGTGGATAGCAAATGAATGTGACGAACTAGAGGTCCAGAACCAGATCGCTACGGGCCGTGCTCACACACAGGCGCAGGGCCTGCTCGGGCTCGGCCTGCAATTCGCCGGTATTGAGGTTCTGCGACACGCCCGCCACTTTTCCGCAGGCACAGGTCTGGCAAATCCCCATCCTGCAGCCGTAGACGGGTTGCAGCCCCTGAGACTCCAGTGCCGCCAGCAGCGACATGCCGCTGACCAGTTCCAGTGTCTGCCCGC
This sequence comes from Solimonas sp., assembly GCA_041635075.1. Taxonomy (GTDB): domain Bacteria; phylum Pseudomonadota; class Gammaproteobacteria; order Nevskiales; family Nevskiaceae; genus Solimonas. Next base: position 719 of record JBFJKG010000130.1, on the reverse strand, counting down.
TGCGCCGCAACTCGACGCGAATCCGGTGGCCGTCTCCGGGTTCTGGTGTCGCCGGGGTGAACGCCTCGGCGCTGAAGCTCGCGGCAGTTGCGGACAAGCGCCGAGCTTCGCTGACGAATCCAGACGGCCCACACGCGAAGACCGTGCGCCTTTCCAGGTCGGGGGCCTTGCGCAGCAGTAGCGCGGCGTCGATACGGCCGCTGGTTTCATCGGGCTTCTGTGGCGTATCGCGGGTCAGCATGAACCTCACGCGAAAGCGCGGTTGGCGTGCGGCAATCGCTCTCAGCTCGGCGGCAAAGCAACGCTCGTCGCGCCGGCGTGTCCAGTACAGCAGCGTGGTGTCGGTGGGCATACCCTGAACGCTGAGCTGACGCACGAGACTCATCAACGGCGTAATGCCACTACCGGCAGCCAGCAGCAGAATCTTCTCGGGTAGCTCCGCCGAAAGCCGCATATCGCCGAAAGCGGCACCAGGGCCCAGCTCAAGCACGTCACCCACGTGGGTCCGCTCGCAGAGCAGACCGCTGATCAGTCCGCCTGGAATGTGCTTGACGGTGATGCTGAGCACGCCATCAGTCGGGATGCCGGTGGGGCTGTAGCTGCGGGTGACGCGCACACCGTTGACCTCGGCGGTGATGTTGATGTGCTGCCCTGGAACGTAGCCCAGGAAATGGCGGTTCGGTTTGAGCTCCAACGTCACTGCATCGACCGACTCCTGG
>JBFJKG010000129.1:0-6065 GCA_041635075.1 Solimonas sp. | reverse complement strand
ACCACCTGCCTTCTGACATTCCGCCACCGCGTGCAGCGTCAGCGTGGTCTTGCCTGAGGATTCCGGGCCGTAGATCTCGACCACGCGACCGCGTGGCAGCCCGCCGATACCGAGCGCGGTATCCAGGGTCAGGGACCCGGTGGAAATCACATCCACATCCGGAGCCTCGTTGCCCGGCCCCATCTTCATGATCGCGCCCTTGCCAAACTGGCGTTCGATTTGTGACAGCGCGGCTTCCAGCGCCTTCTTGCGGTTATCGTCCATCGGTCTCTCTTGCGTATGGGTTTGGGTCAGCAACGACGTCATCTTCGCGCTGTCCGGGCTCAAATCCCGAGCCTGTCGGTCTGCGGTTTCGCTACTGCTGCGCTTGGCGGCGGATTGTCCCACAGCGCGGCGTCGATTCTTGGGTGATTCGGCGATCCCCATGCCTCAGACCACACTGCGCAGCGCCGCCAACAGCGCGTCGTAGTGATAGGCACTGATCGAGCCCATAACCGTGATCAAGGCGCTCGGGATCAGCCAATTGGGCCAGACCAGTTCCTCGACCACAGGCACCGGCCGGGCATGTCGCTGACGGCGGCTAGCCGATTTGCTGTAGCGGGTATCCAGCGCCATCGAAGCGCTGGCACCACGGCTGCGGCGGCGGGAGGATGAAACAAGGCTTGCGGCGTTGACGTGGCTCATATACTGTTCACCTGACGACTGGTCACTTGATAAGTACTTGTCATTTGAACAGTACTCCCGCTTTTCACGGAATGCAAGCCCATGGCTCAACTCACGCCCCGACAGACCGAAGTCCTGCAATTCATCCGGCGCAGCCTGCGGGATAGCGGCTACCCGCCGTCACAGCGCGATATAGCGGAGCACTTTGGCTTTGCACAGAACGCGGCCCGCGATCATTTGCTGGCGCTGGAAAAGAAGGGCCAGATCGAACTCGCCCCCAACGATGCCCGCGGCATCCGCCTGCTGACGGAACTCGAGCCGGCACCGGCGCCCGAAGGGCTGCCGCTGCTCGGTCGCATCTCTGCCGGCGCACCGATTACCGCGCCCGAGAACGCCGAGCACTGGCTGAAGATTGACCCCGACCTGTTTTCACCACGCGCGGATTTTCTGCACCGGGTCGAAGGCGACTCGATGATCAATGCCGGCATTTTTTCAGGCGATTTAGTCGGCATTCACCAGCAGGTGGATGCCGGCAACGGCCAGATCATCGCCGCCTGCCTGCTGGATACGCGCACCGGCTTCGAGGCCATCACGCTCAAGCGCTATCACCGCCGCGGCTCGACCGTAACCTTGAATGCAGAAAATCCGAAGTACGCGCCGATCGTGATCGATCTGGCTCAAGCCGCGGAGGACCAGGACGCCGCTCCGTTTCGGATTGCCGGCGTCATGGGCGGCCTGCTGCGCACAGGCGCCACACGCTAACCCCAGAGACTGAGCTGCCCCGCGAGCGGCGGCGGCGCAGAGGGCGCATTCAGCGGCCAACGCCCCAGCAGCTCATACCGCAGCGGTCTGAGATCCAGGCGGCTGCGGATCAGCACGAACTCCTCGACCCTCCACGGAATGGGTCGGATCGCCGTGATCGGCAATGGCAGTTGCGCATCACGCAGTACGGTCAGATGCGGCGAAAACTTGAGCCGCTCCGGCGTCACCCCGGCGCGCACCAACGCTTCCCGCAGCTGATCATAGAGCTGCCCCAGTTGCGGCGGCACCTCGCGCGCACCCAGCCACCATGGAATCTGCCGGTTATTGCGAAAGCTGCCGGCGTGATCCAAGGTCAGATCAAAGGGCGCAGACTGCACCGTTTGCGCAGCCGCCATCGCGGTCGTTTCCGCTGCTGCGGTCACCATGTCACCCAGGAACAGCAGCGTCAGGTGATAACGCTCGGCGGCACTGAGGTAACCGCCGGGCTGCATGCGCAGCTTCAGATCACGTGCGGCCTCAGCGCTGGCCGCACGGACCTCGTCCGTCGGCCACAGCGCAAAGAACAACCGGTTCAGTTCACCCGCCACGCAGGCGCTCCAGCAGGCCGGCCAGCGCACGAAGCGCGGTCTGCTGACGCACCTGCTCGCGATCACCATCGAAGCGGCACAACTCCACGTCCACCCGCTGACCAGCAGACAACCAGCCGAGCCATACCGTGCCCACCGGCTTGTCGCTTGAGCCGCCGCCGGGGCCTGCAATGCCGGTCACCGCTATGCCCCATTGCACCGGGGCCTGAGTCCCCAGGCCCTGGGCCATGGCACGAACCGTGGCCTCGCTGACCGCGCCTTCGCGCGCCAGCACCGCCGACGGCACCGCAAGCAATTCATGTTTGGCGGCATTCGAGTAGGTGGTCAGCCCGCGCTCGAACCATGCGCTGGAGCCGGCGCGATCCGTCAGCAGCTTCGCGATCAGGCCACCGGTGCAGGACTCTGCGGTTGCCAGCCATTCGCCGCGCGCCAGCAGATGCTCGGCAATCCCGGCAACCAGGGCCTGCTCCTCAGCCACGGAAGATCGCCTCGGCCATTTGGTCCGCGACCACGCTGGTGGGCTGCCGATCACGCTCGGAGCGCTCAAAGATGGTGGTCAGCGTGCGGCCGATACGTTGCAGATGCGCCTCGACCAGTGTCGCGTCATAGGCTGGGCCTTCGTAGTAGATGTCGATGATGCCACCTGCGTTGATGCAGTAGTCCGGGGCATACAGTACGCCGCGCTCCAGCAGCCGATGGCCATGCTCAGCGTGCGCCAGCTGGTTGTTCGCTGCGCCGGCAATAACCCGTGCGCGCAACTGCGGAATCGTCTGGTCATTGAGCACCGCCCCCAGCGCGCAGGGCGCAAATACATCAACATCGAGCGCAAACACGTCGTCCATGGCAACGGCGGTGGCGCCAAACTCATCGACACAGCGCTTCACCGAGGCCGGATGGATGTCGGTGACCCATAGCCGTGCACCGGCCTCGTGCAGCTGCCTTGCCAGTCGACAGCCGACGTTACCGACCCCCTGTATCGCCACGCGGAGACCGCTCAGGTCATTGCGACCCAAACGATGCCGGACCGCAGCCTGAAGCCCAATGAATACGCCACGCGCAGTGGCCGGCGAAGGATCGCCACTACGCCCCGCGGCGACGGCACGCTCATCGGCAAGCCCGCCCACATGGGGGGTAACCTCGGCCATCAGCCGGATGTCGGACACGCTGGTGCCGGAATCCTCGGCCACCACATAGCTGCCGTTGAGTCGGTGCACCGCCGCACCCATGGCGCGCATCAGTTCCGGGGTCTTGTCCTTGCGCGGATCACCGATGATGACGCTCTTGCCCCCGCCCTGCGGCAAGCCCGCCAGCGCTGCCTTGTAGGTCATGCCGCGCGACAGCCGCAGCACATCGGTCAGCGCCTCCGCCTCGGAGGCATAAGGCCACATGCGACAACCACCCAGCCCCTTGCCCAGACGCGTGCTGTGCACTGCAATCAGCGCACGCAGGCCGCTGGCGCGGTCGTAGCAATAGCTCAGGGCCTCGTGACCATCAAACTCGGGGTGATCAAACACCGTCATGCCGGGCGCTCGCATCGGTTACGGAAGGTCGTGCGATTGTACCGGTGCACCCCATTCACTTCAGGTGGGCATTTACCCAGACTGGGGACACACGCGCTCGGTGTGCCGAACTACGCCGCCAGCACCCCGATACGCTGCAACAGCCAGAACACCGCCAGTCCCGCTACCGCCAGCGAACCTACGACACGTACGCCGACGCGATAGAACAGACTGCGCCGCACCACATAGGCCAGCGGCACCGCCATCAACACGATGGCCATCTGTCCCAGCTCTACACCGACGTTGAAGGCCACCAGCGCAACCAGGCGCGCGCCGTCCGGCAACCCGAGTTCGCCCAGTACAGCGGCAAAGCCGAAGCCGTGCAACAGACCGAAGGCAAGCGCCATTACCCAACGCGCACGCAGCAATGGCCGTAGATTGTTTAGCGCAGCAATCAGCACCGAGAGGGCTATGGCTGACTCCACCCAGACGCCAGGAAGATACACCCACCCCAAAACCGCCAGACTCAGCGTGATCGAATGGGCGATGGTGAAGGCGGTCACCACGCCGAACACATTCCACAGCGCGGGGCGCAGACCATCCACCGCCTCCCACGTGCCGTGGCGGTAGCGCAGGACCGCCGGCAGCAACAACGCCAACAGAAACAGTATGTGGTCGTAGCCGATCCAGATGTGCCACACACCCTCACGCAGGTAGTCTCGAACCGCTTGTAACGGCGAAGGCGCCTCTAGGCCGAATCGCCGCGGACCGCCATCCGGAGCCAGCACCGCAGTCTGCGTGCCCGCTCCGGTAGTTGTTAACGCCAACATTCCGCGATGCGTGGGGTCGATTCCCGCCAGCAGACGATAGTCGACATCCAGATGCTGCGGTGCCTGCGCACAGCTCGCCTGCAACACAAACCAGGCGTACCGCCCATCGCTATGATCGTTGACCATCATGTCGGTCACGGCGAGCGGACACGGGGCATCTGCGCTGCGCAGTTCCAGCGCCGAGAGTAGCACCGAGACCAAGGCCGGTTGCGCCGCGCGCAGTTCGCCCCAGCTCAGCTGCTGGTCGTGATCGGCATCCAGTTCCACCAGCACCGCGAGATCACGCAGGGCGATCTCCCAGTGGCCCTGCACTGAGGCGCCCTCAAGCTCCAGCGACAGATACGCGTCACTCGGTCGGTGCGCCTGACTGGCGCCCGACACCAGCGCCATCAGCACTAGCAGCAGAGCGCGCATCATCGCGCCGACTCCGCAAGGCGCACGTCCTCAAAGCCGGTAGCGGCCTGCCACTGGCGCACCACCTCTGCGACAGCTGGCTGACCCGCTGCCTGCGCAGCTCTCAGCAGCAAACGCGCATCCCAAGGTTCGTGCTGTATCGCCCAATTCGCCGTTGCCAGCTTCAGGGCCTCGGCATCATCGCCCAAAGCCAGGCGATACCGTGCCTCCTCCCGCAGGTGCAAGGCCTCGCCTCGCCGATGCCCTGCCGCAAAGGTGTCCAGTACCCGCGTGTTCAACAAATCAAATTGCGGATCATCCACGGCATGCAAAGCCAAGGCGCGACGCAGCAACAACGCATCGGCAGGCTCATCAGCCGAAATCAACTGCAAGACCTCGGCCGCTCGGCCGCGATCCAGCAACCAATCGGCGTAGCTGGCAAGCAACCCCTGATCACCTGGGTATGCGGCCAGAGCCGCCTTATAAAGTTCTGCTGTCAACGCCTGGTTACCGCTGCGCTCCGCCATCTCCACGCGCTCGGCGTAGTACCACGCCGCGACGCCAGCGCTTTGCGCGGCAAGCTGCGGCCGCAATTCATCCAGCTGCGCCGCCGCCGTCTGCAAGCCACCGCTGAGGCCGTGAACCGCTGCCGAGCACAGCGCCGCCACGAACGCTGCTGCGCGCCCCTGCAAGGCAGCGCAGGCATCCGCCGCCTCCTGATAGCGCCCCAGTACGCGCAGCACGGTGGCCTGCGTCAGCCACGCTTGCGCGTCGTCGGGCCGTCGTTCCAATAGCTGCTGCAAATCTACAAGTGCACCGTTGAAATCGTGCCGCGACTGCTTCAGCGTTGCTCGCAGCAGCCGTATGGCGTCTGGCGGCTCTTCGGCCTGCCACCACGGCGCGAGTACGCCCTGCGCATACCCCAGCTCCCGTGGATCACCATTGCTGCGCGCGCGCTCAATGAAGATGCGCGCCAGCCGCGCCGCCTGCTCCTCCGACAGTGCATGCCCCTGCTGCGGCCGCGGTGCGGCGGAGCGCTGCGGCAAGCGCGTCAGGATCTCGGCGTCGCTGGTCGGGCGGTACGGGGCAGCCTGAATGGCCGTGACGCTGAGCAACGCCACAAAGAAAAGCCCCCGCATCAAGCGGGGGCAATAGCTACGGGCCTGTGCAGCCATCTAGCGGTTGACGGCAATAGGGTCGGTGCGCTCGGACGTGTCGTCGAACGCAAACGCACCATCGTTAACGGGAAACGGATCGGCGACTTCGGAGGTGTAGCGCGCAAGATCCAGCACCGTCGCCGTCGTGCCGTCAGCGCCACGCGCCGGGTTGTT